>JBCCLY010000355.1:0-5040 GCA_039026655.1 Cyanobacteria bacterium P01_C01_bin.38
GCTTGAAGAATATTTTCGCAGGAACGATAGTTTTCTTCTAACTTAACCATTGAGCGAGTATCGTCATCTTCTAAACCATCACCAAAATCTTGCTGAAAGTCGAGCAAAATGGTAAAGTCAGCCATTCTAAAAGAATAAATTGACTGATCTGCATCACCTACCACAAATACAGAGCGGTTTTGCCAATTCCACTCACTTTTATTTTCTCCAAAAGTCGTTAATAGACTAATTAACTGATATTGAGTACGGTTTGTATCTTGATACTCATCTACTAAAATATGACGAAACTTATTATGCCAGTAACCTAAAACCTGTTCGTTTTGCTGAAATAATCTTACCGGAACTAAAATTAAATCGTCAAAATCCAAAGCGTTGTTTTCAGCTAACTTATCTTGATAAATACTGTAAACTTCTGAAATTACCCTTCCTTTATAATTTGGTTCTTCCTTCTCATATTCTTTTGGCGATAAACCTTGATTTTTAGCATTACTAATTGTGTAGCGAACGGAACGGGGATTAAATTTTTTATCGCTGAGATTCAACTGCTTGGTAACAATTTCCTTGACCAAACTTTGAGCATCGGATTCATCAAAAATCGAAAAATTACGCTTCCAGGTGCGTCCATTCTCATCTTGGTATTTTTCAATATCAAACCTAAGAATCCGAGAAAGTAAACTGTGGAAAGTACCGCACCACAAATCTTTAATAATATGCTTATAAACCTTCGATCTTAACTTTACCTGGTCGTATTCTGGTAATAAATCGTAACGTTCGCCGTACTCAGAAAGAGCCATTTGTTCGGCAAATAGTTTTTGAATCCGCTCCTTCATCTCCCTAGCGGCTTTATTAGTAAAAGTTACCGCTAAGATATTTTCGGGATTTACCTTATGTTCGGTAATTAGATTAGCAATGCGATAAGTCAACGCTCGTGTTTTACCAGAACCCGCGCCAGCAACAACTAGCAAGGGACCGCAATAATGTTCGACAGCGCGACGTTGATGGGGATTGAGGTGACTTAAAGAGTCGGTAGTAGTTGTCATGGAATTTGGGTAAGCAGGAATTACAAGTCGTAGCAATGCAGCAATATGCGCTTTAAATTACATTAATACAACTGTCTTAATATTGCTAACTTTATAATCTTACCGAAATTTAGCCGATTGAAATTAAGATAATTTGCGGACATTGATTGCTTGCAGCTAAGCAAGCTGTAAAAGAAATATAGTAATTATGCTTTGACTATAATATTTTTGGCGTTGCTGATTTGATGTATGAATTTGATTTATCGCATAATCGAAACCCTTGTAGAGACGCGATATAATGCCCTATCGGGCACGCTTCGCTAACGCGTCTCTACATTTAAATTCATACCCGAATTCAGCAACGCCATATTTTTTGTCCAAACTTACTTTTTAAACAGGATTATTTTACAAAAAAATCATTAGAAAAACAACAGCAACTAGAAAATGCGAATTACTGATATTTTTACTTTCCATTTGCTGTTTTTAATATTTAAAATGGCTCATACGTTCTTAGTATGCTAGAAAAATAGTAAAATAAGGGAATAGGGAATAGGGAATAGGGAATAGGGAATAGGGAATAGGGAATAGGGAATGAAAATAGTATTTATTCTTTCAATCGCTTAATAAAGCTAATTTGATTAGACACAGCAAGAGTTTGAAATTTTTAATTTATATTTTTAGCATACTATGTACTAAAGAACCTTTAAAATAATTCTATAACGTTATATCCTTTCCGTTTCTATCGAAAAGATTTAAACTTCTCCTCTCTTCCTCTTCCTCTGCACTCTCCGCGTTCTCTGCGGTTTTTTTTATCCTAATCCAGTGTATAGCCTTTCTCGAATAACTGAGGTACATCTAAATTTTTCCCTATTCCCTGTTCCCTGTTCCCTGTTCCCTAAAACCAGAAATTGTGTATCTCACCAAATTGAGAACCGCTATAAAGGGATTTGATATTACTATTTGACAGCGAACTATCTTGGATTAGGAAGGTTATATTCTATATAATCATCTAAGAATTACGATTAATAGCAGCCAAAATTCCGGCACCAATAGCTAACAGCACTAACGCATAAATAGCCTCTTGAGGAAATTCAAATAATCCAAACGCTTGTATTAAGAGAACTATAGCTAGAACTACTAATAAAGAGCCAGCGACATATAAAAAAGTGGTAATGGCAAGATTAGGACGACGACTCACAAGTAAAACTCCTAAATATCTATAGCAAATTGTAGTTTATATTGTTGCACAATTTTCAGTTTTAGCATTAATTCTGAGTCGTGAGAAAGCTAGGTGCCAGAAACCCGGTTTTTCCAAAAAACCGGGTTTCTAAAATCTCACAAATGATTTAGGAATGCTATATGTTAAAAAATTAATTTAGATTCGATAAGACTTACAGCGGATTTCATTTTAATGAGGTATAGAACATATCGTCATAAGGGAGTAGGGAGTAGGGAGTAGGGAGTAGAAGAATGTAACTCATTTAACTGCAAAGTGCTGTATATCGTTAAAAAAGCTTACTAATAATCATATTAAAAATATCATAAAATCTCTTCTTAGCTGCTTCAAACTCAGTAACTTGGTAACTCGGTGGCTCCGGTTTATCGATTTGATTTTCCTGTAAATAAACGTGATAGCGAACTTCTATCTGAAGACTTTCAACCGACGGCATTTCACCATAATGTCTTGTAATATATCCCCCAATAAACTTTTTGTTTCTAACTACTTGTAAACCTTGACTAGCAAAGCATTTGTCCGCAGTGGAAATCAATAAATCCGAACAAGTTTGATTATTTACATTTCCCAAACAAACATCATCATTTATCAACCCGCAGAAACTATGTAAATCTAAAAGATAAACAAAACCAAACTTTTCTATTTTCTCTTGAATCAGTGATTTTAATTGATGGTGATAGGGAAGATAATATTTTTCAATTCGTTGTTTTATCTGTTCTTGACTGGGTTTATATTTGTAAATATCTTGATTAAAAGCTGTATTTTCTGGAATTGCTGAAGACCAAAAAGAGCCAAACAATGGTTCTTTCACTTCACGGTTTAGGTCAACAATATATCTATTATGAGTAGCTTGTAAAACTGTTATGCCTAAATTAGGAAGAAAATCATAAAGTCGATCGAGATGCCAATCACTATTCGGCAGAGAATTTAAATGTTCTGTGGTAAATTGATTGGCAATCTCTTCAGGAACAAATAAGCCGCTATGAGGAATATTTGCGATTATTGGTAATGCTTTAACGAATGGTTGATAAAGGTTGAATAATTGCATTAATAGGCAATGGGGAATTGGTAGTTGGTAGTTGGTAGTTGGTAGTTGGTAGTTGGTAGTTGGTAGTTGGTAGTTGTTACCGTTAGCTCAAAACCTAATTCTATAGTGATGCGTTGCCTAGCGCGACAATACATCCTACTACTAATAATTAACTATAATGATGCGTTGCACTACCACTAGCAACTAACAACTAACAACTAACTGACTAGTAGTGCTTTGCGCTATGCGACAATACACCTTACGACTAACTACTAACTACTAACTACTAACTACTAACTACTAACCACTAACCACTAACCACTAACCGATTACTGTTGACTGATTACTGGTAGCCAAACGGTAAAAGTAGAACCTACTTCAAACTCACTCTCTACTTGAATATCACCACCCATCATTTGACAAAAATGACGAGTAATTGCTAATCCTAATCCCGTACCACCATATTTTTTGGTGGTTGAAGCATCACCTTGTGTAAATGGCTTAAATAGCTGGTTTAACTGATATTCAGTCATGCCAATGCCGGTATCTTTGACGATAAAAGTAATTATTTCACCGGAAATATTGTCTACAGCATTTTGTCGTCTAATTTTCAGGGTTATCTTACCGTTTTTGGTAAATTTCGAGGCATTGCTTAATAAATTCAATAGCACCTGTCGTACTCTTGTTTGATCTTGATACATGGTGCCAAGTTCCCCATCGCAATCAATTTCTAAAGTACTACCATTTTTCTCTATGGTTGGCTTGATGGTGGGAACAAGATTGTTGATTAATGGCAGCACCTCAAAGGTTTCTGGGTAAAGAGTCATTTTCCCAGCTTCTATTTTGGATAAGTCGAGGATGTCGTTAATCAGTTCTAATAAATGTTTACCCGATGTATTAATTATTTCTAAGTCGGCAGTAAAATCTTCTTCTACACCCAAATCCGTAGCGTCTTCTTGTAAAAGTTGGCTTAAACCGATTATGGCGTTTAAAGGCGTGCGTAATTCATGGCTGACGTTTGCTAAGAATTGACTTTTTGCTTTACTCGCTGCTTCTGCTAGTTCTTTGGCTTGCTCTAACTGTCTAGTTCTTTTTGAAACTCTTTCGATTAAATGATTAAGTGATTTTGCTAGCGAGCCGATTTCATCTTCTGTGGTAACTGGAGCGCGTAAATCGAAATTGGATTTGCGAGCTACCTGCTCGGCTACTTGAGTTACAACTATTACTGGTTCCGCTATTGCGCGGGAAGTTCGCCAAGCTACCACAACCGCGATCGCGACTGAAAGCAGCATGCTGGCAATCACGATTGTTCTTTCAATTCCTTTGGAAAATTCTAAGTCTTTAGCTCTACGAGTTTCTTGCCTTTGGGCATTTAGAAGAATATTATTTAATCGTCTACCTAGCTGCTCTAAACTAATAGCGGTTTGAGAGCGGGTGAGTTGAAGTAATTTTTGCTGCGTATCAGAAAGTTGCTCTGGTTGCGATTTACCTTCTGCTTCTTGCAAGATTGAATTTAGCTGTTGCGTATAAGACTCTAAGTTATCTTGGTACTCTCGCAGCAATACCTGAATAACTGGTTGCGTTACTGCTAAACTTCGGGGTTTGTCATGAACAAATTCTGTAATGTTAGCTTCTACATCTTTGACTTTACGGAGGCTTTCATCAAATTCAGCTTTTTCGGTAGCACGAAGCGCAGGTAGTTTTGCAGCCGTAGCCAAACTATAGCTTTGCAGTTGTACTTCTACTAAGGCATCTTTATA
>JBCCLY010000356.1:0-5038 GCA_039026655.1 Cyanobacteria bacterium P01_C01_bin.38
AAGGAATCTCCCGCACCAACGGTATCGATCGCTTTAACTGGAAATCCAGGTACGCTAACAGTTTTTTTGTTTTCTACTACCAAACAGCCATTAGCACCATCGGTAATAAATCCGGTGTCAACGATTTCGCCGAGTTTGTTGGCACAATCTTCTAAAGATTCGCTGCCGAAGAAATTACGAACTTCATCAGCGTTGCAAAATACTACGTCGCAGTATTCGGAAACTAACTTGTGAAAATCATCGCTAAAACGACTTACCAAAAATAAATCGGAAAACGTATAAGCAACTTTTACACCCAAACGCTTGGATTGCTCCATAGTTTCAACGCTGGCTTTCTTTGGATCTGGTGCATCCCAAAGATAACCTTCGACATAGCTATATTTACACTGAGCCAATTTATCAACATCGATATCGGTAGGAGCCAAATTTGTCGAAACCCCCCAATGAGTACACATAGTACGTTCCGCATCGGGAGTTGTTAACACCAAACAAGTACCCGTGGGACCATGATTTTCCTCCGTGGGATGAACATCAAACCCAATTCCAGCTTCAATTAAATCCTCACGATAAAACTCACCATTAGTATCGCCAGAAACCTTACCAGAATAAAAACCCTTACCACCACTTTGGGCTATGGCAATCATTGTATTAGCAGCAGAACCTCCGGAACTCAATTCCAGGGATTGATGTTTTAACTCCCGCAATAAATGACCTTGTTTTTCGGCATCCATAAGAGTCATACCACCCTTACTCAAGTCATTTTTCTTAACGAAATCATCTTCTACCACTGCCAAGATGTCCACCATAGCGTTACCCACGCCAAAAACATCCACTGACTTAGTGTTTTGTTCTGCTGTCATTTAATTTATTATCTTAAAGCTGCAACTTTAGTTTAGGTTAATCCGTGGAATTAATATAGTTGTGGCGAGCAAATTTGGCGTTTTAACAAAAGCCCCCCTTTGAAAAGGGGGGTTGGGGGGATCTAATTTGGTGGAATACGAGGAAGTAGGGTATGTTACGGCTTGAGGTAATTCGCGGGCAAAACGAGATAATTTGGTATTGCCGTAACGCACCATCTTTAATATTTAATCGTAAAAATCTTCACATCCGCCGGGGAATGGAATTCCCCGTCTAATAGCAAAAGTCCATTGAAATGGACTAAGAAGATTATTCGTATAAATTTGTATATTTTTCAGTATTTTATTGAGTTTTTCAATCGTTTATTCGTAAGTTGTAAGATATAAAAAATCATAAATAAGCACGGGTTGGAGAGCTTATCCCACAAGAGGTATGGAAAGGAAGAAAATTACAGTTGAAGAATTGTTGGAGCGTTATGAGAAAGGGGAGCGGGATTTCAGTAAAATTATTTTGGAATATGCTGACTTAAGTGGAGTTGAATTGCGAAATCTCAGCTTTGGTGGTGCCATATTGTCTTACGTTAACTTGAGCAATATTAAGTTAGAATGCTGCAATTTAAGGGCTGAGTTTATGTACTGTAACTTTACGAATGCTGTTATGGAGAATTGTGATTTAGGCTGGGCGAGGTTTTTTGACTGTGACTTGAGAAAAGCTATCAGCAGATTATGTACTTTAAGTTCTACTAAATTTACCAGAGTCAACCTTGAAAATTCTAAGTTAGATGGTTCCGGTGAAGATCCTTCTGAGTACTGGGATGTTACGCGAGAAGATGGGGTTTTCGTTCCTGGTTTTACCTTCGATCTTTATATGGCCGAAAGTATTGAGCGTATCGCTGAACTTAGGAGGAATGGAGAAGACGTTTTCTGATAAAGTTTTTGGAATACTACCATACCCGATGGAACTGTTATGAAAGATCCCATTTATATTAATTTAATTCTTGTGGGGTGGGCATCCCTGCCCGCCCAAATATATTATTTCAACAGCAAAATGTTGGGTTGCGGCGCATTATCAATATCGCATAAAACACAAAGATATTTGCGCCTTTAACCCAACCTACAATCTACTGTATTAACCAGCAAAATGTTGGGTTACGGCGCATTTTCAATATTGAATCAAGCACAAAGATATTTGCGCCTTTAACCCAACCTACAATCTAGATTCTTGTGGCGTGGGCATCCCTGCCCGACTAAATACATTATTTCAACACTGAAATGTTGGGTTGCGGCGCATTATCAATAACTCATTAAACACAAACATATTTGCGCCTTTAACCCAACCTACAATCTATTAGCCAGGGGTTTGCAACCCCTGGCGGATGTCGGTAAAATCGAGATTTTATAACAATATTTAATGCGCGTTCAAATCCAATCCATCGCTACATTTTCGTTGGTAATCTAAATCCTGGGAGAGGTAGCATTGCTACGTCTCTACATTATTAATTTATTTTCAATCCTAAAAATGTTGGGTTACGGCGCATTATAAATATCGCATCAACTACAAAGATATTCGCGCCTTTAACCCAACCTACAATATACATTTTTTTAAGATTTTAAAAGATTTTTGTTTCAAACAAAGGTAAAACTACTACTATCAAGAGTTAAATTTGCATCTCCTTGAACGATGCCAATCAGTTCATCTTGTTCTCTATCTAAATAAATTCCCGTTCCCGATGGTAAACCACTTGGTGGTGCAGCCAATACATAGTCGGAAGCAATTCCTTTAAGCTGAATCGTATCTTCTCCCAAACTAAAATCAACAATTAATCCGTAGTCATCTTCGTCTATTTCACCACTGTCATAGAAAATTTTAAATCCACCAAGGACAAATGTATCTTTTCCCGTACCTCCAATAAAGGTATCTATTTCTCTAAATCCAAAATTACCAAATGGCTCTGGTGCATTTACTCCTCCAGCACCCGTAAGAGTATCATCTCCCGCTCCACCTTCAAGGGTATCGTTACCATTTTGTCCGCTAAGAGCATCATTTCCGTTTTCTCCTTTGAGCAAATCGTTTCCACCAGCAGCCCTAAAAGCATTCTCAAACAAAGTATCATTACCATCGCCACCGATAAGGGTGTCGCTACCGAAACCACCTTCTATTGAGTCATCACCTTTGCCGCCGTCTATATAATCTTCACCAGCAGAGCCGCTAACAATTTCGTCATTGCCGTTGGCACCAAAGATTGTATCGTTACCTAAAGAGCCAAATATTTTGTCGTCACCGTTACCTCCCCATAAGAAATTCTCGCTTGAGTCGTTACCAAAAGCTCCTGGCCCTGTTTGAATATCTTCTCCTGCGGTTAGGGTATCATTGTCATTGCCGCCGACAATAAAATCCTTGCCTAAACCGCCAATCAAACTGTCATTACCAGCATTCCCAAATAAAACATCGTTCCCCTCAAAACCAAACAGCGAATCATCTTCTTGAGTTCCCGATAGAATATTGTCTGAGCGATCGCCTTCAATAATTGCCATCTTAAACGCTCCATAAAAAGCTGTATATTAGCTTTTATTATCACAATACCTTGACCGATTTAATATAGTTCAAAGGGTGGAGAAATATTGTGAATGCGACAATAATAAAATAATAAATTGTAAAAACAATTACGCAGGTTGAGGTATGTAATTAAGAGTTTAATCGCGTCAATATATTGAAATAAGCTGAGGGTATTACTAAGATAATTATGTGTTTTTTTCAGTATTATATTTAATGTTTTATAGGAATTCGGTTTGAATATTGAAAAAAATTAGGTATTTGTAGGGTGTGTTATGGCTTCAGCCTAACGCACCGAAATGTAGATCTGATGGTGCGTTGCGCTCCGCGACAACACACCCTACGTGTTATTCAAAAATCTGCGGAGTAATCCTATAGTTGATATTTTAGTTATTTATTCGTAATTGTTAAAATATAAATCAAAATGTTGGGAAGAGGGCGCATTATCAATATCGCATCAAGTAGAAAGATATTTGCGCCTTTAACCCAACCTACCATTTAACATCAAACCTCCGGCTCCCTCTCCTTAATAAGGAGAGGGCTGGGGTGAGGTTTGAAGGTGAGGTTTACTGATTAACCGCTTTCATCGATAAACCAATCCGCTTCAATTTCTGATTAACTTCCAAAACTTTAACTTTAACAACTTCCCCAACTTTAACTATCTCTTTTGGATCTCTCACAAATTGATTTGCTAATTGAGATATATGTACCAATCCGTCTTGATGCACTCCTACATCTACAAAAGCACCAAAGTTAGCAACGTTGGTAACAATTCCTTCTAATACCATTCCTTCTTCTAAATCGGAAATTTCGTTAACTCCTTCTTTGAAGGTGGCATATTTAAATTCGGCGCGTGGATCTCTTCCGGGTTTTTCTAATTCGCCGATAATATCTCTTAATGTGGGTTCCCCTACTTTATCGGTGACGTATTTTTTTAAGTCGGCTTTTTTGAGATTTTCAGCGATTTGAGTAACTTGTTTTAATTCTACTTTTAAATCTGTGGCAATATTTTTCACTACTGCATAACTTTCGGGATGCACTGCGGTATTATCTAAAGGATTTTCACCGCCGCGAATTCTTAAGAAACCTGCTGCTTGCTCGAATGCTTTTGGCCCTAATTTTGGTACTTTTAATAGTTGACGGCGATTTTTGAAGGCTCCGTTTTCGTTGCGATACTGAACTATATTATTAGCAACGGTGGATGAAATTCCAGAGACAGAAGTTAAAAGTTCTTTGGATGCTGTATTTAAGTCAACCCCGACGTAGTTAACGCAACTTTCTACGGTTTCATCTAGTTTCTTTTTAAGCAATTTTTGATCTACGTCGTGTTGATATTGTCCCACGCCGATAGATTTGGGGTCAATTTTGACTAATTCGGCTAAAGGATCTTGCAAGCGACGACCTATACTTATTGCTCCGCGCACGGTAACATCTAAATCGGGGAATTCTTCGATGGCGACTTTACTAGCTGAATATATCGATGCACCAGATTCGTTTACCATGACTTTGATTGGTTTGATTTGCGTATTTTGCAAAACTTCGGCGACAAATTCGTCGGTTTCGCGGGAAGCTGTGCCGTTACCAATGGCTATTAATCCAACTTTGTATTTCTCCATCATATTTTGCA
>JBCCLY010000357.1:0-5033 GCA_039026655.1 Cyanobacteria bacterium P01_C01_bin.38
ATTCCAAGAGTTGATAATTTGTATGTTACATCATAATACAATGAATGTCTAGGGAACAGGGAACAGGGAATAGGGAACAATTACCAACTACCAATTACCAACTACCAATGCCCCATGCCCAATGCCCCATCCCCAATGCCCCATCCCCAATGCCCCATCCCCAATCCCCAATTACCAACTACCAACTACCAATCCCCAATTCCCATTGAATTGTATAAATTGAACGGTAATAAGCGTTACACTTCTCTATTATGTAAAAAAAGCTCGTAGAAGAATTAATTTATGCTTTCTCGTATTAAAGATTTAGCAGCAGAATTAGCACCGCGTTTAATTGAAATTCGTCGCCATATTCATTCTCATCCGGAACTTAGCGGTGAGGAGTTCCAGACAGCTGCTTTTGTGGCTGGGGTTTTGTCTTCTAATGGTATTCATGTTAAGGAAAATGTCGGCAAAACCGGCGTAATTGGCGAACTCGGAGGTAATGGCGATGATAAGCGGATTTTGGCTATTCGTACCGATATGGATGCTTTACCAATTCAGGAATTAGCATCTTTGGATTATGCTTCACGCAATCAAGGAATTATGCACGCTTGCGGACATGATGTCCATACTACAGTTGGTTTGGGCACGGCAATGATTTTGTCGAAGTTATCACAAGAGTTATCGGGAAAAATACGGTTTATATTTCAGCCAGCGGAAGAAATTGCTCAAGGTGCAGGCTGGATGGTTGCAGATGGAGCTATGGATAATGTTGATAGTATTTTAGGAGTTCACGTTTTTCCTTCTATTCCTGCGGGTTCGGTTGGTGTACGCTATGGTGCATTAACCGCAGCGGCTGACGATTTAGAGATTATTATTACTGGTGAATCGGGGCACGGGGCACGCCCCCATCAAGCAATAGACGCTATTTGGATTGCCGCACAGGTAATTACCACATTGCAGCAAGCAATTAGCCGCACGCGAAACCCCGTACATCCTGTGGTGTTGAGTATAGGTAAAATTACTGGCGGTAGAGCGCCTAATATTATAGCCGATTCCGTGCGCTTGCAAGGTACGGTACGTTCTTTGCATCCGGATAGCAGCAAGGAATTACCGGGCTGGATTGAAAATATTGTCAAAAACGTTTGCGATACCTACGGTGCAAAATATAAAATAGACTATCGAAAAGGTGTACCCAGCGTCCAAAATGACTTAGCGCTGACTCAAATATTGCACTCAGCAGCAGAAGAAGCATGGGGTGGTGACAGAGTTGAAATTTTACCGGAGCCTTCCTTGGGTGGAGAAGATTTTTCGATGTATTTAGAAAAGGCACCAGGTTCGATGTTCCGTTTGGGTGTGGGTTTCACTGATAGAGAAGTAAATCACCCATTACATCATCCTAAATTTGAAGTTGACGAATCAGCGATTATTACCGGAGTTGTCACATTGGCTTACGCTGCTTATAAATATTGGGAATTAAAGAGCGATACTACTGCAAACTTGGTTCCTGTTGCAGTTAGCAGTTAATCGGAAAAACTCAACATTTTAGCCGACACTCTGTAAGGGTGCGGCTACATAAACGAAGCCCACCTTTGTGGGCTAAGAATCTTAATAGCCCAATCGGGCTTCGTAGTGTTAGCCCCAGGCTTCTAGCCTGTGGGCTTTTTGCACAATTGGGATGCTCCCTGCGGATGCTGTATATTTCCTCAATCCCTATTCCCCATCATTGATTCCATATCCTTTTTCTTTTAAAAATTTAATCAGTTCATCAGTTCGTGGTTTATTCGCGCTTTCATCCAAACCTAACAGCAATTTCAAATATTTATTTAATCCTTTTGATGCTTCTTTTTGCAAATTTCTGATTCTAGCATCTAGTTTTTCTTTATCTTGAATCAATTCATATGAAGTTGGTATTCTATTTCGATCGTATATGAAAGCAATTTCACGTCCCGAATAACCACGAAGAGATAAACATAAATAGCGCTTTTCAAATCTTGTCAGCGTACAATCTGGTTTTAATTCGCAATCTCTTTTGATTTTTTCCAAGGTATGAAATAAGCGGTTAATATCAAGCCCTGACTTTTCTTCAGCTAAATTTACTGGGTGTAGATTTATTAGTTCATCAAGTAAACATTTAAAGTAAAGTTCGGAATCATTATCGGCAATATCGATTGGGTGTACATTGGTAAGTTCGTCAAGTAAGCAGTTGATATCCAGTCCCCGATCAGAATAACAATGTCTCATACTCTGAAAAAATACGGCAGATACAAAACTTTGTGTCTAAAAATATCATTAATTTGGACATAAATAAACCCGACATTTAATAAATTTAATTTCGATAATGTCGGGTTGCTTTTATGTACATCTTTTGATTAATCTATTTAATGTAGTAACGCAATAAATAGCAGCAAATGCAGCAAAGAATAAAGCGATACAAAAGTCATTGTAAATATTATTACTTTTGTACTCAAATATAAAAGTTAGCTTCTGAATAGATACTGTTTCGAGCGATTAAAACTGCTTCGTGCAAAGTAGTTGATTGAGCCAATAATTGCTTTTCTAGAAATGGGCATTTAGCTAGCCTTTATAACCTTTTCAGCAAAATTTGATTACTACTTGATAGGATTATCAGCGGTGTTTTTAAAATTTAAACCTCTCCTAATTTCGACTTTGATTGCGTTCCCTATTGGGGTTTTATCATTTAAAGCTTTGTCGCCAGCGTTTCAAGCTAATAAAAGTGCGTCATCAAGCATAAGTAAGAATGTTCAAAGCGATGTACAAGAACCATTAAACGAGACAAAAGCAAATACTGGAGGAACGAGAAGAAGGTTTCGTAGAAGAAGAAGAAGGTTTCGTAGAAGAAGATCGAAAACTATCAAAGTAGCTCGTGCTTCAAGAAGAAGAAGAGGATTGTCTTGGAGAATACCTTGGCTTGGAGCAACTGCAAGAGTGAGTCAGCGTTGGCATTCTGATGGATGGGGTAGATATAGAAGCATAGATTTTGCATTACCAGCAGGAACCCCGGTAGTAGCTCCAGTTGCCAGTAAAGTGTTAGGTTTCTGTAACGCAGGTGGAAATCATCTAGCAATTCGTTTACAGGCTGTAGATGGAAGCAGGTATAGTCTAGTCCATGTGAAATCGAGAAGAGTGTATGTCAATAAGAGATATAAAAAGGGTCAACAAATAGGAGTTATAGCCGGTAATACACCTTGGAATCGTTGCGCTAGATCTACCGGGCCGCATTTACATATGTCTTTTCCAAGGCAGAATTTTAAAATAGGTAGGTATTGGTTATCGCGTAGATATATCCCTAGAAGATTAAGACCATAAATTAGTTGCAGGGGCTTAAAATTTATAGATTAAAAGGTTTCCTATTATTGGGAACCTTTTTGTTAATTGTAAATTCAGTTTTTGCCCTACATGGCAGTTTATAATCAATTGCTGAGTGATTTGGGTCACTGACAACTATTTATTTTTTTCGTATGTCAATATATTTAATCGCAATATTCAAATAAATCATAGCTTCTATCCGGAATTATGCAATTAATGTATGAATTTTAGAACAACTAGAGGGACGCAATATTTATGTAGGATGTTCATTGTCCATCCTACATTTTCTTAGTTTAATATATGAAAACTGTATGTTATTCTATATTCAGCATTATCCGGATAAAATATAAAAGTAATTTTCTAAATTAAAAATAGAACTTACGCAACAATAACTATTGTGTAGTGTTCTAGACATCGAGATCCCCCCAACCCCCCGATATATTGTGGGGCTTATCCGGTTTCAAGCTAAATAATAATTTTTTCCGGAAAATTATATATATTTTTAATTGTAGGGTGCGTTATTGCGGAGCATAACGCACCTGTTTTAGTAGAAATTCAAACAAACTAATTATTGTAGTTTACTGCGTTGAAAAACAAGCGTATGCAATAATTCGCCTATTCTCTCTCATAAAAAATAATTTCTTTAAGTAAACCGAATTTCAATATTCGTGTTTTAATAACAACATTCGCGGAACCTCGGTAACGCTAAAACACTCATAAAGTACACATAAAAGATAAAGAATTACCGCTACTCGAATGTCTAAAAAGTCTTCCCTAAGTTTGCTATTACTATTCTTCGGCGTTCAAATTGGCGTTAACCACTCTGCTGCAATAGCACAAACAAATCAAGGAGTTGTAATACCAACAACTTCCAGAAATACAACTCGTCGGTTTCCCAGTATAACTATACCGACATCTCCGAGAAGAGAACCTATTACACCCCGAAATATTCCCACTACTCCTAGAAATACTACCGCATCTTCAAAAAATAGATTTTGCGCTTCTCAACTAAATTCGGCGGTAAATGCTGTAACAAATCGCGCTCAGTTTAATAGAACTCATTGGGGCGTTTTGGTGCAAAATCTAGGTTCGCCACAAACGCTTTACAGCCAGAATGCCGCTAAATACTTTACTCCCGCATCTGTCACCAAATTGATGACAACGGCAGCGGCTTTACAAGCACTTAGTCCTAACTATCGCATTCGTACTTCTGTATACGCAAGCGGTAACGGTGTCGTACAAGTAGTGGGTAGAGGAGATCCGAGTTTAAAAAACGAACAGCTTGAAGTGTTAGCTAAACAGTTACGACAAAAAGGCATTCGCCGAGTTAACAAATTAATTGCCAACGACAGCTACTTTAAAGGTGAAGCAGTCGAACCCAGTTGGATGTGGGAAGATGTACAGTTTTATTACGGCGCACCAGTTAACAGCTTGATGTTAAATGAAAATGCTGCTGTAATCAGATTGTATCCTCAAAGAGTTGGTAGACCTTTATTATTAAAATGGGATAATCCTGTAGATGCGTCTGGGTGGAAAATTGTTAACCAAACAGTTACAGCACCTAAAGGTACCAAAAAATATATCGAAGTTAAACGCGATTTGAAAGGACAAACCCTATATTTAAAAGGACAACTTGCTGAAGATTCTTCTCCAGATATAACCGCGATCGCTGTTTTCAATCCCGTACAAAATTTCTTACAACATTTCCGTCAAAGTCTTGGTAA
>JBCCLY010000358.1:0-5031 GCA_039026655.1 Cyanobacteria bacterium P01_C01_bin.38
GCGCTTTGCAAAGCTTTGAGAATTTCAATACAGCTTTGAGGTGTATCTAATCCAACTCCATTAGCTAAGCGTCCGTCGCGGGTGGGATAGTTTGCCAAAATCAAAGCTATACGACGTTTCTGGGGAGATTTATAGCGCAGTTTGACCCAATTTGCCGCTAAATCCGCGACAAATTCAATCCGGGAGGCAACTGGTTTATAAATTACGACATCAGTTTGTAAAGCTGGATTTGTATTTTCTACCGTTTTGAAAGAGACAGCACGACTGATAATTCTTCCATCAACTTCTGGTAGCGCCACATTCATGGCTATATCGCGGGGTGATAATCCCTGAGAAGAAGATTCCCATTGTTCGATTGAACTACTGCTGAGGATGACTTGCAGTACTGGAACATCTAAATTTTCCCACAATTCTACAGATGGTCTTTCAGTTTCCAATCGTGCTAAAGAAAAACTGGTGGTGTTGAGTACAAAAGAAACAGCTTCCCCATCCAGATTTTGTAAAAATTCGGTTAATTCATTTTGAACATCAATTTCACGCAGCGAAGAAATAAAAACTGGAATGGGATTTATATTTCGTTTAGCTAAAGCTTCACACAAAGCATCAATAACCAAAGTATTCCCCGCTAAATAGTGAGCGCGGTAGAAGAGGATAGCGACTTTTGCAGAATGGGAATTGGGGATTGGGGATTGGGCATTGTTACTCGCTTCACTTGCTTCCTTAATAGGATTAATTACTCTATCCCCCATGCCCAATCCCCGATACCCGATGCCCAATCCCCGATGCCCCATGCCCCATGCCCCATGCCCAATCTCCCAATCATACAAACCAAACTTCGGCACTTCTTGAGGAGATGGGGGATTAAATGATGTTGAAAGACAATTATCGGCAATAAACTTAAAAGCATTAACAAAATTATCAACCCCACCTTGGCTAAAATATCTCGATATTTGGTTAACTTTAGACAGAGGTAAAGTGGAATGAGATATTAAATTTAGGTCTAAAGCATCGTCTCCTGGGATTACAATTAAATTAGTACCTTTACGTTGCACAATTTCTTGTACCACTTCTAAACCATAAGCCCAGTAAGAAATTCCTCCTAATAAGCGTAAGATAATAACTTGGGCGAATTCTAAAATTTGCTCTGCATAACTATCAATACTTATTTGATGCTGTAAATTTAATAAGTTAGCAACTCTAATTTCATCAAAAGTAGGAGGTAATTTTGCAGCTGCTACTGCTATGGTTTGAATATCTGTATCGGCTGAAGTTAAAAATACAAACTTTGCAGTAGTTTGTTCTAGAAATATTAAGTCTTCTGACTGTAAGTTAAATTCTTTAGACTTAGAGCTAATTCGATGCATAATCCTGTATTGCCGTCTTACACTATTGGTTAGAACATTTAATTAAAAATTAAAATTTTTGTGCAGTACAAACACTCCTCTCACTTTTACATTTTTGAAAATGCTTAGTTCTCCCGACTTAAGCTTTTGTCAAACCATTACTATTAGTGCATTTAGACAACTTGGAGAATTATTTGAGCAGATCATTTCTCCCTTGGGAAATGCAGCAGTGATATTGACAGAAGCTGTTTTGACGCGCATCCCCATTCCAGGAGACTGGCAGATGCAACAGTTTACGGTGGTGGTTTCCTCTGGATTTAGCGGGTTATTAGTAGGTTTACCACAAACTGCCGCTACTAATACAACTGATGCTGATTCTTCAATTAGTGCTTTTCTGACGTTTGAACCTAAAGAAATCATCGGTTTTCTTGAAACATTAAGAGATTTGTTTGAAAACGATTCTCATACTTATCAAAGAATCGAACAATATTGTCGAATTCCTACTCTTAATGATGCTACACTGCAAAGTCAATTTACAGCACTGTTGTTAAAACACTTAACTACACAGCAAAATCAAGCTGACGTATCAGATTTTACTAATCAAATATTTTCCTGCGAACACGTTGAAAATGCGTTACAAAAGCAGATTGCTCAAGAAAAACTGTTAAATGAAGTGATTACGCAAACTCGTAAAAGCTTAGATTTATCCGTGATAGTGGCAACTGCATTGAATCAAGTTAAAGAGTTTCTCGATCTAGATAGATTAGTAGTTTATAAATTTGAGGAAGTAAATCTCAATTCTGGGGAACATTATTCCCATCACCATTTACAAAAGTCATCCAGCTACAGTGGTTATGTTGTTTATGAAGTATTAGCAAATGATACTATTTCCTCGGTATTGAATTACTCAGAAGAAAGATGTTTAATGCCTTCAACAAAATGTTGGGAAAAATATCGGCAAGGTTTTACTTTAGCCGTAAGCGATGTCGAAAAGACTTATACTTTTGAAGAGTGTTTATTAAAATATTTAAAACAAATTAGTGTAAAAGCAAAGTTTGTTGCACCGATTGTCTTTGAGGAAAAGCTTTGGGGTTTATTAATTGCTCATCAATGCCATACTACCCGAGATTGGACGCAAAACGAACAAGTTTTGCTGACTTCAGTTGCCGAGCAGTTGGCGATCGCCATTCATCAATCCGAGCTAATGCAGTCTTTAGAATCGGACAAATTAAATTTAGAGCAAAGAGTTAAAGATAGAACAATCGAGCTACACGATGCTTTAGTAGCGGCAGAATCAGCAAACCGTTTAAGAAACGAATTTCTCGCTATTATCAGTCATGAATTGTTAACGCCGTTGACTTATGTAATCGGAATGTCTTCTACATTACTACGTTGGTCATTTGGAGAATTAACCGAACGACAGCGAAGTTATTTGCAAACTATTCATGATAGCGGCGAAAAATTGTTAGAAATGATTAACGATATTTTAGAATTATCACAGATAGAAGCAGGTAAAGCAGCATTAAATATTACTGAATTTTCTTTAACTGAAACAGTAAGAAACACTATAAATAATGATTTAGCAAAAAAAGCAACAAAACAACAAGTTAATCTCAAACTTGATTTACTTTTAGATTCTCAAAAAGATAAATTTACAGCAGATTTTAGAAGAATTTATCAAATTTTATTAAATTTATTAACTAACGCAATTAAATTTACTCCTGAAGGTGGCAGCGTCACTTTGCGAGTTTGGATAGAAGAAGAAAATGCCGTTTTTCAAGTAGAAGACACTGGAATCGGCATTCCCGAAGAACAATTATCAATGCTATTTGAAAAATTTCATCAACTTGATAATCCTTATCGCCGAAGTTACGAAGGTACCGGCTTAGGTTTAGCTTTAACCAAACAACTTGTGCAAATGCATCGAGGTAGAATTGATGTTAAATCCACAGTTGGTAAAGGTTCAATTTTCACCGTATGGATACCGCAGCAGTTAACAGTTAGCAGTAAACAGTGAACAGTTATCAGTTATCAATTATCAATTATCAATTATCAATTATCAGTTTTGCATTCATAACTCCTAACTCCTAACTTTTAACTCCTAACTCTTAACTCCTAACTCCTAACTATTGTAATTGTTAACTGACAACACATCCGGTGCGGGGAGGAATATTCAATGATATTTGCGAATCTCCTTGATTTTTCAATTCAACTTTGTCGCTTGCGTATAAAACCTTGTTTGGTTGCGATTGTAAATCACTAATATCTACATTAACTGTGCTTGGGGAAGTACTAACATTAACCGCTACAATTAATTTTTCTTTGTCCAGAATACGCGCAAATACATACACTTCCTCTTCTGCAAACAATACTTTATATTCACCAGTACGCAAGCAGGGATGAGCATGACGTAAAGCAATCAATTCGCGGTGAGTTTTGAGAATTTCTCGATCCCAATTCTCTTCTAAAGGAAAACCGCGTCGCGAATCTGGATCGAGTTTACCTTCCAAACCAACTTCATCACCGTAGTATATGCTGGGGGCACCGGGAAAAGTTAGTAAAAGTAAAGTTGCTAACTCAACAGTTTTTTTATCTCCATCCGCAATACTAAGTAAACGCGCAGTATCGTGGGACGCAAGTAAGTTTAATTGTGTTAGTTGAATTTCCCAAGGATAAAGCTTTAATACTTGTTGGATTTTTTCAGCGTATCCAGTGGCAGATAAAGCCGGATAGGGTTCATAGGAGCGGTCTTTCACCTGTTCTATATCAACGCGATCGCCCCCCGTAAAAGCTATGGTTGGTGCGGTAAACAAATAATTCATTACGCCGTCAAATTGGCTACCATCTAACCATTCACGGGCATCAGTCCAAACTTCACCAACTATATAAGCATCATGATTTATAGCCTTAACTCTTTCTCTAAATTCCTGCCAAAAACCTGGTGTTTTAATCTCAAAAGGAACATCTAAACGCCAGCCATCAATACCGAATTTTATCCAATATTCGGCGATTTCCATGATATATTCTCGCACTTCCGGATTATCGTGATTAAATACCGGCAAAGCGCGGTTTCCATCCCATCCTTCGTAATTAGCAGGTTTTTCGCCGGTGTAAGGTGCTAGCGGCCAATCATGTATTTTAAACCAATTTAACCACGGTGAATGCGGGCCATTTTCTAAAATATCGTTGAAAAAGAAAAAGCCGCGACTGCTATGATTAAATACGCCATCTAAAACAACTTTAATATCTCGTGCGTGGGCAGTTTCTAATAAATCTTTAAAAGCAGCATTTCCACCCAACAAAGGATCTACTTGATAATAATCGTGGGTATGGTAGCGATGATTGCTTGCTGATTGAAAAATAGGAGTAAAGTAGACAGCATTAATACCTAAATCCTGCAAATAATCTAATTCTTCCATTACACCCCATAAATCTCCACCTTTATAACCTTGGAGTGTAGGCATCTCATGCCAATCTTCCCAGGAAGCATTATTTAACAACCGTTTACGAGGCTGTTTGCTAATCGCGAATCTATCTGGAAAAATTTGGTAGAAAACAGCGTGCTTAACCCAATCTGGTGTTTGAACTTGCATTTTTAACCCTGTATCTGTTGCTCTTGTCATATTTACAGATAACACGTTCAAAGCAACTCACACCATAGAAAGAAAATTAGACTCTTCCAGCAAAA
>JBCCLY010000359.1:0-5028 GCA_039026655.1 Cyanobacteria bacterium P01_C01_bin.38
ATTGACTCGAAACAATCCGTTAAAACAAGTTTTGTTTAAAAAAATTACTTGTGCGGTTCTTTCTACCCATTCCGAATTGTATTCAAGTAAATCTATCCGATCTTTCCGAGAATTAAATTTACTTCTAACTTTATAAAAATATTCGGATCTTTGATTTAAATTTAATAACAAATATTTTTTCTCAATATCCGACAATAATTCAATTAAATCATCTACATTATGCTGAATAGTTTTATATGTCAATACCAAATCGGCGTTGACATCAGAAATAAAAATTTCTTTAATTGGATAATTGTATGCGAACAAAAAAAATAAAGCCCCACCTCCTATAAATGGCTCTACATATTTTTTGATAGATCCATTATTCAGCGCCTGCGGTAAAAATTTACTTATTTGTTTAATTAACTGAGTTTTACCACCAGCCCACTTCAAAAATGGCTTTGGAGCTACTGATAATTTAAATAATTGATGATGGCTTGAAACCATTAATTAAACCTATACAAATACTACAAATACATTGTAGTTCATTAGTACCATATTATTGTTTAAAATTACACAATTAAAGTTGATTTTTTTAGAAAAAGGCAGTTTAGCGTTTTTAATTATACATGAATCTTTAAGATTTGTAATTAAATTTTGTAAATATGTGAGAAAGGAGTAGGAAATGGGGAGTAGAAAGTAAAAGTGTTCGCTTCTTTAATAATTTTCTAGCATCCTTCTGTAAGGATGAGCCTAAATAATTTTGTGTAAAGACTTATGAGTCGTAACAATTTGAAGTATTGAGAAACCTAGTTTTTTAAAGTCGGTTTTTTATAAACAAAGTTTTTATGTACAAGAGGAGCCTAATTAAATAGTAAAAGTAACCGAACAAATAATCCCTATTCCCCATTCCCTATTCCCTATTCCCCATTCCCTATTCCCTACTCCCTACTCCCTACTCCCTCCTATAATTGTTTTTATAAATTTAGTGGGTATCGCTACTGAAAGCAAACTGAATCGGCATAGAATATTTATATAATTCGATATATTTTATAATTAGCTATTTGTAATTTAGATAACTTTTGAAAGATGGTAACTGGTAATTGATATTGAAATATCTACTCTTGACCAATTCTGTAGAAATACGAGAAGTTATATAATAGTAAGCTTCATAAAATATACATTTTATTCTATATTATTTATTAATTATTCGCTATGGCAAATCGTTCCCCAAATCCGAATTTATCAGAACTTCGGCAAGAAGCAGCGAGCGAGGAAGTTTCTCCACAGCGGTTAGAAGAGTTATCTAAAATTAATATTGAACTGGAAAGAATTGTAGCGCAAAATGCAAATACCGCTCCAAGTTTGCTGCGGATTTTTAGCAGTAGCTCGGATAATATTGTCCGAAAAAATGTTGCTGGTAATCCTAATACGCCAACAGAGATATTATTAGAATTAGGAGCAGATTTTCCCCAACAGTTATTAGATAATCCGGTGTTTTCTTTACTGTTATTAGAAAATCCTAATTTTGTAGCCGATATCCCGCTTGTTACTTTGCAAAATTTGTTGCTACTTGATGAGGTGCCACCCCAGTTTCTGGAGTTAGCAACTAGTCATGACGATGTAGAAGTGCTGTTGACTATTGCCATGAATCCTAAAACTCCCAAAACAGCTTTACTTGCATTAACTCAGATACAAAATATAGAAGTTGCTGAAGCTGCGCGTAAACACGTTACTTTAGCTGGGGAAATGCAGCAGGGATGGAATCAAGCAGCGATTGCGGCAATGCAGACTACAAATTTACCACGCGATCGCCAATCTGAAATATATTTATGGGCTATTGGTGCGGTGCCGGAATATCTGTTAAAAACCCTGGATGCTGAAGTACGTTTGCATATTGCCGAAAGTGTAAATACTTCGGAGCAAATTTTGGAAATTTTGGCTACAGATAGTTACAGTAGAGTACGGGCAATGGTTGCTCAAAATCCTTGTACTCCGATAAATATTGTTGAAGATTTGATGGGAGATGTTAGCGACATTGTACGCGAAGCAGTTGCTTGTCATCCTCTTACACCTTTGACTTTACACCAGCAGTTTCAACTTCAATTGGAAGCAACTGAAAATCCAATAACTTCCGAAGATATTCTCAGACAGCTTTCTACAAGTCAATGGATGCGGATTCGTTTGGGTGTTGCGGCTCATTCTAATACTTCTGGGGATGTGTTATTACAATTAGCCAGCGATGAAGATGTTATGGTACGCAAAGCTGTAGCCCTTAACGTTAATTCGAGTGCAGAAGCATTAGAGCAATTAGCGACGGAAAACGATCCTTGGATTGCTAAAATTATTGCGTCTCATCCCAACAAACCGGCAAAAAATGGTTTTGGTGGGCAAAAAACGACAATATACGACTATATTAATACAGCCCGCGCTCAAGGCATTCCGATTATGCCATCATACGCCGTTTATGACCCTCATATGTTAACAGCAATGGCAGAAAGTACCAATTACGATACTCGCCAGAGAGTCGCGCAACACCCTAACACTCCGATTCACGTTTTAGAAAAACTTATCGATGAAGAAAACAAAAACAATTCGATTTTAGAAACAGCACTTAGCAACCTTTCTCATAATTCCAAAACCCCCGATAGTACTTTGCGATGCTTAGCGCAAACTGCCGATTTAAAAATTTGTACTGTTGTAGCTCGTCATCGCAACATTTCAAACAGCACACTTACACAATTAGCAAAACATCATCGTTGGGAAGTACGCACTATAGTCGCGAAAAATCTCAAAACTCCCCGCGAAACTCTTATAAAACTGATTCAAGATAAACATTTTACCGTAAGAAAAGCGGCGATAAACAATCCTTACGCTCCGCAAAGTGTTTTAGAGCAGCTTGATATGCTTAAAAATCCCAATATATGTGTAAAAATGCTCTCTCAACTTGCTCATAGCAAATGGGTAATTGTTCGTCAGGGGGTTGCACGCCATCCCAACATCGATAAAAACCTACTCAAGCAGTTAGCAGAAGATAAAATTCCTATGGTGCGATTGGGTGTAGCTGAAAACCCCAATACTCCCAGTAGTTTACTAGAGCTATTAGCAATAGACAAAAAAGATGAAATTGTTATTGCTGTTGCAAACCATCCCAACACATCTTTAAATATTCTCGAACAATTAGCCATTTTAGGAAAGCCAGATAATCAAATTAAGCAAGCAGCAGTACTTGCATTATTAAATCGCTTTCCAGATAGAATTAGCAAAATTTTAGCAGATTGCATTACCTCTTTCACCCCCATATTTACCCGCTTACTAATTTTCTTGCATCCTTTAACACCAAGGGAAACATTAGCAAAAAACATTAACTCTACATCTTGGTTAGAAAGATATGCCATCGCCCAAAATCCCAACACTCCCCCCGAAATTCGCGCCGCCTTAACCCGCGATGGGAATCGAGTTGTGCGTGCAGCGGCGAAGGGAGAGTGGGGGAGTGAGGGAGTGAGGGAGTGAGGGAGTGAGGGAGTGAGGGGGTAGAGGGGGGAGAGGGGGGAGAGGGGGGAGAATAATTATCAATTATCAATTATCAATTACCAATTACCAATCCCCAATGCCCAATCCCCAATGCCCAATCCCCAATCCCCAATTCCCAACTACCAACTACCAACTACCAATTCAAACATCCAATCCTATAACAGTTAATTGCGGTGGATGCTCGACGGTAAACTGATAGTAAATTTCTTGTCTTTCTTGTGGTGCAAGAGTTAAATCCCATTGCAATATTCCCATTTCACCAAGTTGAATTTGGGGGTTTGTGCGGTTGAGACGTACTTTGATTTGCTCGTTGCGGCTTACTGGTAGCTGCTCGATAAGTTTTAATCTCGCTTCTGTATCGAGCAAGTTGCTAATCTGCAATCGATATCCATAGGTGATTTGGCGAATATTACTAATAAACTTTTTATCAACTTCGCGCTCTATTAAATCACGTTCGATTTTCAAACCTTCGTCAATTCCTAAGTTTAATTTGAATTCTTCTCCCGGTACGGTGTTTTCTAATTCAGAAACTCCTACAAAAATATTATCTCGAAAAATGTTGGCTTTCCCTGGTAGCAGATTAGCACCGTTGGGATTATTTTTCACTTTAGCTTGTAAATAAGCAAAGCTAACTAAACGCGGCATGGCTATATAGTTAAAACTACAGGGATAATCGTCTTGAAAAATTGTAGTTTTGTGAGGTGCGCCGTCGCTTGGTATATTTCCGTTACTATCTAAGTTAAAGGTAACTACATTTCCTTCTTGGGATACTTCTGCTGTAATTAAGTCTGCTTCAATTGTTTCTAATTCTTTGATTTCACTCCATACATTATCTTCTTCAAATTCAAAGCTGCGAGATTGTGCAGCCATTGGCGCAGATGCAAACTGTCTTGCTCTTCTTTGCCTGATTTCTGGTTGAGGAATATCGATATACCAAGGCTGTGGCTTCGGTGGTAAAGTACCGCTACCCGGTTTGGCTGTAGAAAGCGTTAAATTTACATTTGTCCAATCTTCTCCGGTATTTTGACTTATTTGCGCTAAGTATCCCAAATTCACGCTTTTACTTTTGCTGTCAACTCGAATATCGTAAAGCGGTTTCCAACTAGCGCGATTAACTACATAAGAAACTTCTAATTCAAACTCCCCCGCACCCGCACTATCAATTCCCACCGTCAAATTAAAACTTTCCTGGGGTGATGGCGATTCAGTTTCTTTTAAAGAAGCGTGTAATACCTCCAACTGCTTCTCTAATTCCCGCTGTTGACTTTTGTAATCTTCTGTAGAAATGGCATATTCTGTATATTGGCTGCCCAGAAAATTGAGTAAATCCAAAGTTTCGCTCAAACTAATGCTTTTACGCGCCAAACTAATCGAAAATTGATCTTCTGTTTTCTCTCGCAAACCTTCAATAAACCGCGACTGTAACGTCAAAGCATCCATTTGAGCTTGAAATTGACGTTTTTGTGCTTCTAGCTGCTCGATTTGTTGATGTAATTGCGATACTCGCGCTATTAC
>JBCCLY010000360.1:0-5013 GCA_039026655.1 Cyanobacteria bacterium P01_C01_bin.38
AAATAAATAAATATACTTAGTTTTTACTTCTTAAGCAAGATATAATTTACCAATTAAATAAATATGTTCACTTACTCTGCCTACAATCTTTGTATTCGCTCTGAGATTTTTTTTCCCGAACTTATAACTTTTCAAGAAAACTCCAATTTAACAGAACAACTACCTCAAGTAATCATAGAGCAACGTGAAATTAGTCGCTCAGAAATTGAAAATGTTGATAGCGGTAATCGCTTTTTTGGGCGCTTGGAAACAGATGAATTACTGTTTGCCAAATTTTTAGTAGAATTTGGTCGCAAGATTGTGATTGAGCCTGCCCCTGGAATAGCAGATGATATAATTCGTCCTGGTATTCTTGGCCCTATATTTAGCTTAATGCTGCGGCAAAGAGGATTGCTGGCGATTCATGCTAGTTGTGTTGATATCAACGGTGAAGCTGTTGCATTCATTGGTAATTCTGGATGGGGTAAATCAACCTTGGCAAATGCCTTTTACAACCAAGAATATCCTCTGCTCACTGATGATGTAATGGCAATTCAAGTTAACGAAGGAAGCGAAAGCCATCCGATTACTTTTCCTGCTTATCCTTCTGTCAAATTATTACCCGATGCAGCAGCCTCTTTAGGATACGATTTTGATGAATTAGCTGTAATTAACTCAGGTTTACTCAAACGTAATAACCATCTTGCTGAAAAATTCGCGCAAAAGCCTTTACCCGTTAAGCGAATATACGCATTAGAAAAGATTGCAGCCCCTCGTCATGAAGTGCAAGGGCTTTCTTCTCAAGATGCACTTGTAGAATTGGTTCGCCATTCCCGCGTTACCAATTTATTGACTACTCAAGAATTCGTTGGCGCTCATCTGCATCAATGTACGCAACTTATAAAAAAAGTTCCCGTTTATCGTTTGAGAAGACACAAAGGGTTGGCTGCAATTCCCGATCTAATAAAACTTATAGAAGATGATGTTGCCAAAAGCACTCGTGTATTATCATATACCTAAAAAATAATGATTCTAAGGTAATTTATGTATTTATAAGAAATTAGCTATAGGTATTTTACTGAAAAAGCTAATTTCAAACTTAATATTTTTTTCGTATAAATTAAAACTATCCCAACAATGCAAGCAGGCAAAAAATTAAAAGAAAAATTAAAAACTACGCAGCGTCTATTGCCTGCTTTGCGACTGGTTTGGCAGAGCAGCCCCCGCTGGACGATCGCCCGCGTAGTCATCTTAGTTATTCAAGGTATTCTGCCAGTAATTGCAATTTATCTGGGCAAACTAATTATAGATACGGTAGCTGCAAGTTTCACCACTGCCGATAAATCCGCAGCTTTTAATAATGTATTATTTATTGTTATCCTCGCGGCAGCAGTTACCTTATTAACTAATCTTGCTAACTCCCTCGGACAATTAGTTACTACCGCCCATTCCCAACGTGTTACCGATTATATGCAGGGGATTATCCAAGCTAAATCAATTGCAGCCGATTTAGAATACTACGAAAATCCCGAATACTATAATGTATTGCAAAGAGCGCAGCAAGAAGCGCCTTACCGACCTCCAATGATACTAAATCGTTTGGCACAGGTTGGTCAAAATGCGATTACTTTGATCGGGATGATTGCTTTGCTGCTGTCGCTGCACTGGGGAATTCCGGGCGTTCTTTTTGTTGCATCGCTTCCGGCTATGTTAGTACGAGTGAAATACTCTGGGATAATGTATCGCTGGCAGCGAAAAAAAACGCCGATGGAACGTCAAGCAAGCTATCTAGGCTATATGCTAACGGTAGATCAGTTTGCTAAAGAAATTCGTCTATTTAACTTAGGCTCTCACTTCTCTGAAGCTTATCGCCGCATCCGCCGACAGATATACAAAGAAAGTCTATCAATTTTAACCGGACGCTCTTTAGCTAGTTTTGCGGTGGAGGCGATCGCCGCTATTTTAATTTTTGCGATTTATTCTTATATCATCTACCAAACTATCAATGGTGTGTTGCGTTTGGGCGATTTAGTTCTGTACTATCAAGCGTTGCAGCGGGGACAGGGAAATATTAAAGGATTGCTCAACAGTTTATCTGCACTTTATGAAGATAACTTGTTTCTGGCGAATCTCTACGAATTCCTAGATATTGAACCCAAGTTGATCGATCCTCCCAATCCCGAACCAATTCCTATTCCGATGAAAACTGGGATTGAATTTAAAAATGTCGGTTTTCAATACTCTACCACTACCCGTCAGGCGCTGAAAAATATTAATTTGACGGTTAAACCTGGGGAAGTAGTAGCGTTGGTAGGGGAAAACGGCTCGGGTAAAACTACTTTAATTAAGCTTTTATGTAGACTCTACGACCCAACTTCTGGCAGAATCACCATTGATGGTACAGATTTAAGTCAATTTAAAACCGAAGAATTACGCCGCCAAATCAGCGTGATTTTTCAAGACTATGCCAAATATCACTTCACCGCACAGGAAAATATTTGGTTGGGTAATATAGATTTATCACCACAGAGCGACAGCATTATTCAGGCAGCGCGGCGTTCTGGAGCCGACGACGTGATAAAGAAATTACCTAAAGGTTACGATACCATCTTGGGTAAATTATTTGACAGAGGCGAAGAACTAAGTATCGGACAGTGGCAGAAAGTTGCTTTAGCGCGGGCATTTTTGCGAGACTCCCAGCTAATTGTTTTGGATGAACCTACAAGCGCTATGGACCCCAAAGCAGAATATGAAGTGTTTGAAAAATTCCGTCAACTAATTAAAAATCAATCTGCAATTTTAATCAGCCATCGCTTATCTACCGTGAAGATGGCCGATCGGATATACGTTATGGATAACGGAACAATTGTTGAAGGTGGTACCCATAGGGAACTAATGAAATTGGGTGGTACTTACGCTCATTTATTTGAAATTCAAGCAAGTCAATATATTTAATTCATATTGTAGATCGTCCTGAACCTTGAATAATTATAGGAATAATTGTAGCAAGTGCGTAAGTTTTGATTACAAATAAAAGTGCCTAAAACTAAGCTCTGACTAACTTTATAAAGATCCGGAACCTTAATATAAAGAGTAAATAAAGTGTAAAATTTTACGTCGTGTAATAACGCAACTAGCTATTATATTTAATACAGCAAAGCAAACGACGCAAACCAACTAGCATTCAAAAGTTAGAAAAAATGAGCGATCCAGAAACAGAGTGCGAAATTACCGAGTTATCAATAGTAGTGGCTACTGAAGAACAAATCTCTTCCGATCTGGGCGGCGAATCAGTTATTCTAAATATGAAAACAGGTGTTTACCACGGTTTGAATGAAGTAGGTGCGCGAGTTTGGAATTTGATCGAGACACCAAAAGCTGTAAAAGATATTAAACAGGTGCTTTTGGAAGAGTATGAAGTTGAAGCAGATGTTTGTACGAAAGACCTAATCTCATTACTATGTAACTTAAAGACTGCTGAGCTAATCAAAGTAATAAATGAAACTGCTGCGTAAATTTTGGAATCTGAAAAAGTTTGATTTTTACTTCCTATTTGTTACTTACTTATTATTAGGAGCAATTAGGTTAGGGTTGCTGTTGCTGGAATTTCGTATCTTATTAAAAATAGTAAATAGACTTAGTACGTTAAAACTGCCACTCAATACTGCTCGCTTAGGTCAAATTGTTTGGGGTGTAAATGTTGCAACGCGCTATATGCCAGGTGGTGCAAAGTGTTTGGCAAGGGCTTTAACTACGCAAGTTTTGATGAGTCATAGTGGTTTTTCTCCCGAATTGTGCATTGGTGTTGCCAAAAGCGATTCGGGAGAATTAGAAGCTCACGCTTGGATTAAACATCAGGGATACGTTGTTATCGGTCATTTACCGGATTTACCACGCTACATTCAACTACCATCCCTCGAAGGAATCAAATTATGAGCGGCATCGTAGGTATTAACGAATATAACTTTAGAAAAAATCATTTGTAGTATTGATATTGCGCCGCGCTATATGCCAGGTAATGCAGAATATCTGGTAAGAGCTTTATCTATTTAAATTTGTGTTTAGTCATAGTAGTTTTTCTCCTAAAAGCGAGTCGGGAGAATTCCAGACTCATGCTTGGATCAAGTAACAGGGATACGCTTTATTGGTCATCTACCGGATTTATCACGCTAAATTCAACTACCATCCCTTAAAGGAATTAAATTATGAGCGGCATCGTAGGTATTCGCTATCTTGATAAACGTCCTGTAGACAGCGAAAGCATATCAAAAATGATTGATGTATTGGCGCATCGCGGACCAGATGGTGCAGATATCTGGGTTGATGGGTGCGTTGGTTTAGGACATCTAATGTTACAGACTACTCCTGAATCTCTTATAGAAAAACTGCCGTATTGTAATCAAAGCGGAGATTTAGCAATTACAGCTGATGCTCGCATAGATAATCGTGATGAATTGATAGCTGCTTTACAGATAAATAATCGTCCTGCTGATAAGATTGTAGATAGCGAGCTGATATTGGCAGCATACGAGAAATGGGGCGAAGATTGCCCAAATCATTTACTAGGTGACTTTGCATTTGCAATTTGGGATAAGCGTAAACAGATATTATTTTGCGCTCGTGACCATATGGGTGTGAAGCCTTTCTACTATTACTATTATGATAATACTTTCGTTTTTGGTAGCGAGATAAAAGCTTTACTGTGTTTGGAAGAAGTTCCACGTCGGCTAAATGAGGTTAGAATTGCCGATTACTTAAATTTGATGCTCGAAGATAAAGTTATTACGAGTTATCGAGGTATTCTGCGACTTCCTCCAGCACATATTATGGTTGTAAGTCTGCAAGGAATTAATTCTAAATGCTATTGGTGGCTAGATCGTAACCGTGAGATTAAGTTAGATTCAGACGCTGCTTATGCAGAAGAATTTCGTAAAATATTTACGGAAGCGGTGCGTTGTCGGTTAAGGAGCGCTTTTCCTATTGTTTCTCAGTTGAGTGGTGGTTTAGATTCCTCATCTGTCACCTGTGTAGCGC
>JBCCLY010000361.1:0-5012 GCA_039026655.1 Cyanobacteria bacterium P01_C01_bin.38
AAAACAGCAGCTACTTTGTTTACTTTATTCAAAGGCTATTTTCTCATCTTTAGTTGTCTAACGTTACCATTTTGGCATCGCATTAGAGTAAAGGTAATTACAAGAGCAATTAGCTGGATGAGTGCAAGCTATTTGGTTATTCTTACAATTCAGTTTACGATACTTTTTGCAATCGGACCTCAACCATCTTTTCTACCTCCGCTAGCTCGTTTAATACCCGGAGAAAAGCTAAGTTTAATGATTAAATTTGCAGTTATTCAGCCTTTTTTCGGTATTCCTTTACCTAGAACAGATTTGTACACGGCAGATCCTCCGATTTTAGGAGTTTGCGCTCTTTTATCTTTTTTTATATGTTTAGCAGAATCTAACCACAGCCTGCGTAAAGTTTCTTTAGTTGGTTGTTTAGCTGCACTATTAGTATCTCAAAGTCGTCTTGCTTGGGTATGTTTTCCGTTAGCATGTAGCATTATATATTGTTTTCGTAGCGGGCTAGCTCGACAAGCTTATTTATGGGTAATATCTCTTCTAACTTTATTTGCTGCTGTATTAAGTTTAAGTCTTCAAGATTTAATTGCTCTACCTTATTCTACTTTTAATAGCGCTCGCGCTGACTCTTCTAAAGACAGGGAATATGTTGTAAACGCCACTATTGATGCCTGGAAAGAATCACCATTAGTAGGATGGGGATTTATGGAAAAAACAGTAAGTTGGGGAAATGGAGCTTTTGTAATGCCTTTAGGAACATTTTCTTCATATGCACAAGTGCTTTACATACATGGTATTTTTGGTTTTCTAATATTTATATTGGCGCTCGTTTCAAGTTTGTGCAGCTTTTGGCAACCTGCTATGTTTGGGAACACAAATTGTCAGCGAGCATTTGCCTGTTTAGTAGCTTTATTTCTATTAATTCATGCCACAAATTTAACCTGGATGGCAATTTATTTCTGGTTCTTTTTTATCTGGCTGGGAGCTATTCTTTCTCAAATACAACAGCAACGAATAGTCGTTAACGAATGGGAAGAATTAGGTAGTTGGTAGTTGGTAGTTGGTAGTTGGTAATTGATAATTGGTAATCGATAATTGTTAACTGATACTATGAATAAAGTAACGGCGATCGCCTTTCGACATTGGAAGCCTGTGGTGCTTTGGAACATATTTGTTTTAGGGTTAACTGGTTACGTGGCTACAGTTACACCGAAAGTTTGGAATGCAACTACAAAGTTAACTGTTCCTGGTAATAATGGTAATTTAAATGCTAATTTGGGTATTTTGGGTTCTTTAAAAAATAGTTCTCCTAATATTCTTGCTGGTAATAGTCAATTGGAAATGCAGCAAAGAATTATTACTAGCGATACTTTGATGGAAAGCGTACTTGAAATAGATCCACTTAAAGATGATTTTGGTAGCGTATCGGCTTTCAAATCTTTATTCGAGGTAATCGTTGATGAAGAATCACCGATTTTAACTATTAACGTCAGTAGCTCTACTTCAGAGTTAGCTAAAATTCGAGCTAATAATCTAATTAATTTGTTTCAAAAGCGATTAAACCAACTTCGCAAACAAAACCGTTCATCTAAAAGACAATTTACTAAGGTTGAATTAAATGATGCTAAGAATAATTTGATTTCAAGACAGCAAGCTTTAGCACAGTTTAAAAGAAAGAATGCGTTGGTTGATGCTCCAGAACAAACAAAAGCTATTGTTACTACAATTGATAGTTTAACTAAATCCAGACTAGAAGCATTATCTCAAGCAGAATATAACCAGAATCGCGTTAATAATCTATCAAATCTCTTGAGTATGTCCTCTAACCAAGCAATTCGTTCTTTAAGCTTGGGTGAAAACAAAGATTATCAATTTCTTAGAAATAAACTATCAGAATTAAAAGCAGAAATAGCTCGCAAACGCACTAAATTTACTGACAATCATCCCGTACTCGTAGAACTTTTACAAGAGCAGCAAGTATTATTAAATCGGTTGCAGAGCCAAGTAGAAAAAACTGGAAACGGTATTCCTTTCGACACTACGGTAAGTACTGAAGGTAAAGGACGTGCTGGTTTAATCGAAGAATTAGTTTTAGCAGAAACCGAAGCTTCCGGACAAAAAAAACGCGCTCAACTAATACAAACCCAAATAGAAACACTAAAAAATAATTTAAATTCAATTCCCAATCAACAAAAAAGGTTGATAGAACTTAAACGCAATGTTGATGTCGCGGAAGGGGTTTATAAAGGTTTAGTTGCTCAGGTACAGCAAACTAATATCGATGTTTTTGATGTTTATCCTAATGTAGAAGTATTAGATTCTCCTAGAGCTAGTAACAAACCTGTTTCTCCAAAAAAATCTTTAATGATTTTGAATTCTTTATTAGCAGGAATGATTGGTAGTATTGCTCTAATCTTATTATTAGAAAGACGCAATCCATTATTAAGCCCTCAAGATTTACAAGATATGCAATTCCCTATAGTTGTATCTATTCCTCAATTCAAAGGAGCGGAATTAACGTGGGAATTAGATGATGAAAAACAAGAAAAATTCCAACGTCTTGCTTCAGCAATTAGCTTGCAACCTTTAGATAATCGTCGTCTATTAATTACTAGTGCGATGGAAGGCGAAGGTAAAACAACTGTAACTTTAGGGTTAGGAAAAGCATTAGTAGATTTAGGTTTTCGAGTGTTGGTAGTCGATGGAGATTTTATTAGAGCAAAACTCACCCAAAACTTGGGTTTTACTCCACAATTAAACATGATAAATACAGTTATCTCTATAGAACCGAATTTAGATTTATTGCCTGCAACACCAAGAAACGGCATTGTAAGAATGGTATCTCAAGGACAATTTGAACAATCTTTAATTGATGCCCAATGCGATAGTAAATATGATTATATTTTAGTTGATACCGCTCCAGTAAGTGCTACAACTGCTACACCATTAATGACTACTCAAATAAAGAATGTATTGTTTGTTGTCAAGCCGGGATTATCGTTTACTAACTCAGTTCGCAATAGTTTGCAGCAATTAATGCAACATCAAGCTAATGTGCTAGGTTTAGTTGTTAATGGTGTAGAAGATTCTACAAAACCCTATAAGCGCAGGTTAAACGAGCAATTGGCAACCAATGATTTAGACTAGGAAAAAGATATTCTCTCTCTTCTTCTTTCTCTGCGCTCTTCGTGTTCTCTGCGGTTTTTAATCATTCCAATATTCGCGGACTTGATAGCAATCCTACATGAGTTGTGAGACAGTTAGGTGCCAGAAACCCGGTTTTTCCAAAAAACCGGGTTTCTAAAATCTCACAAATAATTTATGAATGCTATAGCAATTAATAATAGTTACAATCTAATCTATATCGAATAAATTCATCTAACGTCCTTAATACAAGGAGGTTTTTTACTATTGTTTTCAACCTATAGCAATAATATAGAAACTAATTATTTATCTACACTTTATAAAAGTTTATCAGTATTTCAAATACGTAAAAATATCTTTAGCATAGAAAATTTATTCTATAAATATAGCTACAGAGTTAGCAGTATTCTGATTCTAATATTTTATCTAGTAACACCAGGACGATAAGAAAATAAACCGCAGAGCTTACAGAGAGCGCTAAGGAAAAGGAAGAGAGAGGAAGTTTGAATAGTTCGGATACAAATGTAAACAATATAACAGGTACTAATGAATTTATCATGCACAAAATAAACAATCCTTTTTTGAAATATTTAGCTTACGTTTATTTTGAATTTAAAAGACTTTTACTACAGTTAAAATATCCGAATTTAACTATAGCTCCTGGAGTAACTGTTAAAGGTTCGCTTGAAATAGAGAATACGGTAAAAGTAACTATTGGTACTGGTTCACGTTTAGGTAAAAGGGTAATATTTTACGGAAATGGACATTTAAAAATAGGCAAAAACGTATCTATCAATGGTGCTTGTATTGGCTGCGAAACTTCTGTAGAAATAGATGACAGTTGCCTTATTTCCGACTGCTTTATTGCAGACAGCGATTATCATAATTTACAACCTCATCTACGTCATTCTCCTCCAAGTTCAAAAACTGCTGCACCCATCATTATTAAATGTAATGTTTGGATTGGAGCAAGAGCAACTATTATGAAAGGCGTAACTATTGGTGAAAATAGTGTTGTTGGTTTGGGTAGTGTCATTCGCAAATCTGTACCGGATAATGTAGTCGTTGTTAGTAATTCACAGCAAATTATCAAAAAATTTGAAACGCTGCAAAATATCAAATAACTTCACTTATCTGCTGTGCAAGATTTAAAGGGCGTAATGGTTTAGTAAATATTGCCGCAACATCTAAATTAGCAAAGCTTTCTTCAACAGAAGATTTACTTTTAGCAGTCATTAAGATTACGGGTATTTTCTGAGTTTTAGGATTATTTTTTAATTCTTGTAAAGTTGCTTTACCATCCATACCCGGCATCATTAAATCCAATAAAATTGCATCTGGTTGCTCGGTAGCCGCAATTTGAATTGCTTCTTCTCCAGAATTACTATTAAAAACTTTCCAACCAGCCTGCATTTCTAAGCCTAGTTGAATTAATGCTCTAATATCTTCTTCGTCATCAACTATTAAAATAGATTTAGTCATGTGTTAGTTGTTAGTGGTTGGTTGTTAGTTGTTGTTTGCTTTTCTCCCCCATGCCCTATGCCTAATTATCAGTTATCAGTGAACAGTTATCAATTATCAGTTATCAGTTACTAGTTGTTACTTAAGATTTTTGGCGCTGAAGCGCAACTACAAACCTATTACTTATTGGTAAGTGAATATAAAAAGTGCTTCCTTTGCCAAGAATACTTTCTACCCATATTCTTCCTTTATGTTGTTCGATGATGCTGCGACAAATGGGAAGCCCTAAGCCGGTACCTCCTTTGCTGCGGGAGTCGGAAGCGTCTACTTGTTGGAATCTCTCAAAGATTAATTCTTGTTTGTCGGGGGGAATTCCTCTTCCTCTATCTTGAATTTCTATTTGTAAATAATTTGAGTTTACC
>JBCCLY010000362.1:0-5004 GCA_039026655.1 Cyanobacteria bacterium P01_C01_bin.38
ATAACTAATCCAGTCGCTCCAACTACCGGGATAAAGTTTACCTTTATGAATACCTGCTAATTCTAAAGAAAGTAAATTTACGCAAGCTGTAACGCCAGAACCGCAATAAACCATAATTTCTTGATTTTCTTCTAATTGCTTCCAGCGGTTATTTTGCTGTTGTTGTGGAAGCAAATAACCATTGGAATCTGTTACTTCTTTCCAAGGATAGTTAATAGCACCTTCAATATGACCGGCTATTTTATCTATTGGTTCTCTAATACCCTGGTAACGGTCATTGTCTCTTGAATCTATCAAAGCTATTTTAGGTGAATCTTTACGATTTTTTACGGTTTCTCTGTCTGCTATCATCTGTATCTGTGGCTGAGGTGCAAATTTACCGTTACGTCGTTCGGGAACCTCTGCTGTAACGGGATACTCGGATGCAAGCCATCCACTAAAACCTCCATCTAGCACCGCTACTTTTTCATGTCCTAAATAGCGCAATAACCACCATAAGCGAGATGCAAAAGCTAATCGCGAATCATCATAAGCGATAACAAAGGTTTGACCGGAAATTACCCCCATTGATGATAATTTATCGGCAAATTCTTCAATATTTGGTAAAGGATGTCTTCCTCCATGCTTTTGTACTGTCGATGAAAGGTCTCGATTTAAATCTAAGTAATATGACCCCCGAATATGATTTTTTTGATACTGCTGTTTTCCTTCTTGTGGATTAGCCAGAGAAAAACGACAATCAAATATGGCAATATTGGGATGATTCAGGTTGTCAAAAAGCCACTTATTAGAAACAACTAAATCTGTATCTTTCATAATTATTAATGTTTGATTAACGAGTTTACTAAAAATTGCAATCTAAATTCCAAAATCGCATGGCTAATCAAGATTTTATACCCCGCGAGACAGCAGATGGTTCTAAAACTTTCTTTTCTGAAGAATTCAACGAATCATTTCATAGTCATTTTGGGGCTAAACAAGAAAGTTATTTCAAGTATGTTGTTCCTACATTGTTGATAGAAAAGCGATACAAAAAAGTTTTAAGGTTATTAGATATTTGTTATGGACTAGGATACAACACGGCAACGGCGATTGAAAAAATTTGGGAAGTTAATCCTGAGTGCTATATAGAAGTAATTGCTCTGGAATTAAATCCAAAAGTACCATCCGCTGCGATTGAACATCAATTATATGAGAATTGCAATGCAAATTTAATAGATAGTTTGACGAAGTTAGCTTTTGAAAATCGGGTGCAAACTGAATTGCTCAAAGCCACACTGCTAATTGGTGATGCTAGGAATAAAATTGATCTAGTATATCAATCTGGTTTCAAGGCTGATGCGATTTTTCTCGATCCTTTTTCACCTCCTCAGTGTCCTCACTTATGGACTATTGAATTTTTACAATTAGTTTCTCAGTGTTTGCAGCCAGATGGTTTGTTAGCTACTTATTCTTGTGCTGCTGCTGTACGCACGGCGCTTTTAAGCGCCAAATTAAGTATCGGTTCAACTACTCCTGTCGGTAGAAAAGCTCCCGGTACCGTTGCCGGATTTAATATTTCATATGATGCAAACAGCCAAACAAACGATTTAAATTCTCCTTCGCATCAACTTCTCCCTCTTTCACAATCGGAAAAAGAACATCTACAAACTCGTGCTGCCGTTCCCTATCGAGATCCAAATCTGATTGACTTTCCCGAAGCGATTATCAAACGTCGTCAACTCGAACAACAAGCTTCTGACTTAGAACCTACATCACGTTGGCGCAAACGTTGGCTTCGGGTAAATGTAAATTAGTTAACAATGCTTGCGGTAATTGCTTGTATCATATCTGTTCGCATATAACCGCAACTTCTCCCATTACTCGACCGGAATATATAGTTACAATTAATACAGTAATTGTTGAATACCTAATTTATAAAACGATCTTTAATTGTTAAAAAGCTTAACTTTTTAATTTGAAAAGTATTAATACTGTGGTTTGCTATAGAGATGTATATAAATATATAATTAATTAAGCAAAACTAAGCAAAACTACGACGAATACTTTGATAAATATTGTTTTGTATGGTTAGAACACTTCAATTTCCTGATATAAATACCGTGATTTAAAGATTATACAAATGTCGTTATAAATCTAAATATCCGTGTAAAACCTGATTTATGGTTGGCTTCGATTGACCATACTGTAATTATAGAACTAGCGAAAATTGTCAATTATAGTTTTTCTGGATTCTTTAAAAAAAATTAAACCAATTAGTATTGTATTTTAAGGCAAAATACTTAGGCATAAACAATTAAAAGCCTATAAAAATCCTTAAAAAATACATTCAAGTACTAAACTAGTTTTTAAGTATATTGCATTGTTGATAAAAAATGGAGTCCCTTTGTGATTCAATGGAAATCCAATTATACAGGCTCTACCGAACTAAAAGTTAGTGGGTCAAACCCCACAACTATTAACCATCAAGTCGGTAAAAATCATGCCTTCACAACTGAATCAGAGCGTCATAGTTCCGAATTATCTAATCATGATTTAAAGATAGAAGAGACGATTAACGAGGATTCTAGTAATTATGTTCTAAAAAAAGCAAATCGCGATTTAATAGTCTCAACTACGTTGCAGGCTAAAGGATATACCTTAAATAGCTTTGACTCGGATGTCCCTAAAGTTTTGGTAGTTGATGACCATGCTGCCAGTCGGATGACGGCTGTAGCCCTTTTAGGAATGGAAGGCTACGAAGTTATTGAAGCTGAAAGCGGTTCTGCTGCGGTGCATTTGATAAGCGAAAAACAACCGGATTTGATTTTGCTTGATGTCATGATGCCGGAAATGGATGGCTTTGAGGTTTGTCAATTGCTTAAACAGGACGAGCAAACAAGGTTAATTCCCGTGATTTTTATTACGGCTTTAAACGATAGGCGATCGCGAATCCGGGGAATTGAAGTAGGAGCGGATGATTTTTTAAGCAAACCCTTTGACAGAGTGGAGTTGGCAGCACGGGTTAAGTCTTTGGTGCGTCAAAAACGCTTGAATGAAGATTTAGATCATGCTGAAAAAGCGCTGTTTTCCATTGCCAGAGCGATTGAAAGCCGAGATCCGAATACCGGCGACCATTGCGAGCGTTTGGTAAACTTAGGGAAAGCTTTTGGCGAATATCTCGGTCTTACGCGCTATCAAATTAGGGATTTGATGTGGGGGGGTTATCTTCACGATATTGGTAAGGTAGGTATTCCCGATTCGGTGTTGCTCAAAAAAGGAAAACTAACTGCTGGCGAATGGGAAGTAATGAGACAGCACGTTTTGATTGGGGAAAAAATCTGTCAGCCATTACGCAGTATGCGCGGAGTAATTCCTATTATCCGCAGCCATCACGAACGGTGGGATGGTAGCGGCTATCCTGACGGACTTAAGGAAGATGAAATTCCCTTCTTGGCACAAGTGTTTCAAATGATTGATATTTACGATGCTTTAACAAGTGAAAGACCTTATAAGAAAGCCTTTACACCAACCGAAGCACTATCAATCATGCAGGAGGAAACGGATAAGGGCTGGCGCGAACAAAAACTAATGCAGCAGTTTACTGAATTTATTAGCACCATAAGTAACAGCTAATTGTAAGCGATTAACATTTCGGTTTGCTATGTAATCGGGTATATTTAAGCCGAAAATAAAAAATGCAATCGTATTTATCTATAGCTGTTGGCTGATTATGGTAGTAGTAGCAATTTTAGCGGCTGGACGCGGTACAAGAATGAAATCAAACCTACCAAAGGTTTTACATTCTTTGGGAGGAAAATCTCTTGTTGAAAGAGTAATTCAAAGTGTTGAACCGCTGCAACCAGAACGTCGGATGGTGATTGTCGGGTATCAAGCTGCATTGGTAAAAACAGCATTAATGCCTATTCCCGATTTAGAATTTGTCGAACAAACTGTACAATTGGGAACAGGTCATGCCATCCAGCAATTACTGCCTCATTTAGAAGGGTATAAGGGAGACTTGCTTGTACTTAATGGTGATGTGCCGCTATTGCGTAGCGAAACTCTGAAAAATTTCTTAGAAATCCACCAAGAAAACCAAAATGCAGCAACTGTTCTCACAGCAAAACTTCCCAATCCGAAAGGATATGGGCGAGTTTTTTGCGATGATAACAATGTATTACAGCAAATCGTTGAAGACAAAGACTGTAGTGCTGCTCAAAGAGAAAATCAGCGCATCAACGCCGGAGTTTACTGTTTTCGCTGGCAAGATTTAGAAAAGGTATTACCTCATTTAGAAGCAAGCAACGCTCAAAAAGAATATTATTTGACCGATGCGGTAACTCAAGTCACCCCAGTCATGGCGGTAGATGTAGAAGATTTCCAGGAAATTGGAGGCATCAACGACCGCTTACAATTATCTGGTGCTTACGACATATTACAGGCAAGAATCAAAGAAAAATGGATGAAAGCTGGTGTGACTATGATAGACTCCGCCAGTATCACCATTGATGAAACTGTAGAATTAGAACCAGACGTAATTATTGAACCCCAAACACACCTGCGCGGTAATACAGTAATTAAAGCAGGAAGTCGCATCGGTCCGGGAAGCTTAATTGAAAACAGTTTAATCGGTGAAAACGTTACTGCTAAATATTCAGTTATTTCTGATAGCGTAGTCCAAAAAGAAACCCAAATAGGTCCCTACGCTCACTTACGCGGTAATGTTGAAGTTGGTGAAAAATGCCGTGTAGGTAATTTCGTAGAATTGAAAAATACCAAACTAGGCAACGGTACTAAAACCGCTCATTTATCTTATTTAGGAGATACAACCACCGGAACCAAAGTAAATATCGGTGCAGGTACCATTACTGCTAACTATGACGGCGTAAACAAACATAAAACTATCATTGGCAACAACAGCAAAACTGGTTCCAACAGCGTTTTAGTTGCACCAATTACCTTGGGCAATGATGTATATGTAGCAGCCGGTTCAACAATTACAGACGATGTACCCGATAACAG
>JBCCLY010000363.1:0-4996 GCA_039026655.1 Cyanobacteria bacterium P01_C01_bin.38
ATCAAAATAACTTTTATAAATCAACTATTTTAACGGTCTTAATTAGTAATATTTCAGTAGTATTTATATGACTTCCCGTAAATTTTCACCTTCCGATTCTGTGATTTTAGGTTTCGATCCAGGAAAAGATAAATGTGGTGTGGCTGTGATGGGACTCGATAGACAACTTCAGTATCATCAAGTCGTACCTTCTCTAGGGGCGATCGCCTCTATTGGGGATTTGTATCAAAAATATCCCATTTCTTTATTAGTAATGGGAAACCAAACCACATCAAAACGTTGGAAACAGCAAATAGAAGAACAATTATCCCCAAAGGTAAATATTATTTTAGTAGACGAGCGCTATTCAAGTTTAGAAGCACGCGATCGATACTGGCAAATGTACCCACCCAAAGGATTCACTAAGCTATTACCCAAAGGAATGCGAACACCACCACGTCCGATTGATGATATTGTTGCCATTTTACTTATCGAAAGATATCTCAATCGCTTAACTGAGTAATTTTAGGATGGGTAATGGGTAGTGGGTAGTAGGTAATAGGTAAAAGATAACAAGGAGAAGCTTTAATTGATGATCCACACCCTGCGGGTGAAAATTGAAAATTGAAAATTGAAAATTGAAAATTGATAATTGTTCACTGTTCACTGTTCACTGTTCACTGATTTAAATTTCTGCTCGAATCGTAAAGGCGTAATCTCCACCTGGTTCTAATTGATAGTCTTTTTGCTCTAAAAAGCGACTGAGAGGTTCTTTAATTAATGCTCTACCTTGGGAGGGTGTAATTGACAAATCTCCTTGACGAAAATGCCACTGAAATTGCCACTGAAATTCACCTGCTCTTACTTCTCCTTTGAGCAAGCCGTCTTCCCATGATTGTCGGGTAATTCTCACATGGGCTTCTGTTTTCGGTAGTCGTTTGGAACTCACGATTTATGCAATAACGCAGTATTGATTATATTTACTATTAAAAGGATCTACGCAAAGCCCCCCTTTCTGTAAAGGGGGGAGGGGAAGATTATCGTTACTATTGCCTAAGCCCTATATTTAAAATAACTTAATTTTAAAATGCTGCTTAAAATTGATTTGATATATCACTACGTGATGGCGGTTAGGACATTAATGAAGACACCAACCTATAATTATTAAACCTTTGACCTTTGACCTTTGACCTTTAACCTGCTTCGTAGCACTATAATTTTTTTATGAATCGTTTAAGCTGAACCACCAAGCAACTCCTGGTGGTTAGTATTAGTCAATATTCATTATTTAAATTTCAGCGCGGATTTTAGATTTGTGCATTCACAATCTAAATCTAAAATCCTTGTTATTTAATCGTTTGCGGCTGCTTCTCTGGCAGCTGCTGCTTGTTCTGGGTGAATGCCCAAGCGGGTAAGGTTTATTCTACCTTTGTTGTCAATTTCGCGAACTTTGACGATTACTTCGTCGCTAACTGCAACTTCATCTTCTACTTTACCAACTCGATAGTCGGCTAGTTGGGAAATATGAATCATCCCTTCTTTTCCAGGTAAAAACTCTACGAAGGCACCAATTGGTATAATTCGGGTTACTCTACCAACGTAAACATCACCTTCATTCAGCTTGCGTGTCATTGACTGAATAATAAAGCGGGCTTTCTTAGCTCTATTTTCATCCAAAGCGGCAATTGTCACGGTACCATCATCTTCGATGTCAACTGTGGCACCTGTCTCTTCAGTAATTCCCTTGATAGTTTTACCTCCAGGCCCAATTACCAGACCAATCATATCTGGGTCAATCTTGATGGTCAACAAGCGTGGAGCAAAAGGTGACATATTGTCGCGTGGTTTCTCGATGCAGGCAAGCATTTTTTCTAAAATGTGCAATCTAGCACTTTTAGCTTGATGAACTGCTTGAGCAACTGTTTCCAAAGATAAACCAGTGATTTTCATGTCCATTTGCAGGGCGGTAATACCAGTATCGGTACCGGCAACTTTGAAGTCCATATCGCCCAAGAAGTCTTCAATACCTTGGATATCAGTCAAAACACGGAATTCATCTTCTTCTCGAATTAAACCCATTGCCGCACCACTAACAGGTTTGTCAATTGGTACGCCCGCATCCATCAACGCTAAGGTAGAAGCACAAACAGAACCCATTGATGTCGAACCGTTAGAAGAAAGCACCTCAGATACTACTCGTAGTACGTAAGGAAATTCATTCCTCGGAGGTAATACTGGTAATATTGCTCTTTCTGCTAAAGCGCCGTGACCAATTTCTCTTCTTCCTGGCGGACGTAAAGGCTTGGTTTCTCCAACAGAATATGGTGGAAAGTTATAATGGTGGAGATAATGCTTTTGCTGATCTGGCTGCAAATCGTCGTTTAAATTCTGAGCATCTCCAGGCGTTCCCAAAGTACAAATCGAAAGTACCTGAGTCAGTCCCCTGTTAAACAAACCGCTACCATGAACTCGTTTTGGTAAAAGTCCTACTTGACAGGATACCGGACGAACTTCATCAAGTTTACGACCATCAACCCGAACCTCATCTTCTACGATTTGGCGGCGCATCAGCTTTTTAGTGATAGCTTTAAAAGTGTTGCCGAGTGCTTTAGTATTTTCCGTTGCAGCTACTTGGATTGGATCTTCTTCCGATAACTCTTCAATCTCTGCCGAGATTTTGTCTTTTATTAGATCCAAAGCTTCATCGCGTTCGGCTTTAGTAAACTCAAACTGCGACAAAACTTTTTTGATTCCATCACTAGCGCGATCGCGAATAAAGTTTTCTAGAGTGGTATCAACTTCTGGTGGTTCTTCTTTAACAATCTCAATACCTAGCTCTTCGATCAAATCCATTTGTGCTTGGATTAAATCTTGTACTGCTTCGTAACCAAATTCAATCGCTTCGATAATATCTTGTTCGGGTAATTGATTAGCTCCCGCTTCCACCATAATTACGCCATCTGGGGAACCAGCCACAACCAAATCCAAATCCCCAGCAGTGATTTCTGAATAGGTAGGATTAATAATGAAATCATCTCCAACCAAGCCAACTCTTACCGCAGCCATTGGTCCTTGGAAGGGAATTTTCGCCAACAAAGTAGCAATACTTGCACCTGTCACCGCTAAAACATCCGGCGGAACTTGTTCATCAACCGAAAGAGTTGCCGCGATAATTTGCAAATCATCTCGCAACCATGAAGGGAACAAAGGACGCATAGGACGATCGATCAAACGACTAGTAAGAATCGCTTTTTCCGGAGGTCTTCCTTCTCTTCTTAATATACCTCCGGGAATCCTACCTGCTGCATACAATCTTTCTTCGTAATCTACAGTCAAAGGTAAAAAATCAATACCTTCTCTACCTTGCGAACGCGTCGCCGTTACCAATACTGCTGTATCCCCAGATTGTATCATTACAGACCCGCCAGCCTGGGGAGCTAACACGCCAACTTTCAGTCGAATATCCCGTCCGTCAAAGGATATTGACTTTTCAAATTCTTCCATTCAGTTACTTTTCCTTCTATGCACTATTCGCTCTCAGTGGCAATCCTAACATTTATGCCCGATTCCTTGCCTTACTCAGCTTAAAATCAGTTACCAGTAAAAGGCGAACATTGACTATTGTTTAATTTCTTTTAGTTTAATGAAGAGGGAACGGGGAGATGGGGAACGGGGAACGGGGAACGGGGAACGGGCAATGGGGGATGGGGAGACGAGGGGACAAGGGGACAAGGGGACAAGGAGAGAATAATTAATAACTCCTAACCCAATTACCAACTACCAATTACCAACTACCAACTACCAATGCCCAATTCACGGTACATTATCAAAGCATCTATATATGAGCTTTCATTTTGCTCTACTGCTGCGGGAATTCTTCCGATAGTTTGGAATCCTAAAGATTCCCATAAAAGAATTGAAGGTATATTAGTTTCAAACACCAAATTGAACATCACTGCTTGATAACCAAGGCTTTGAGCTATTGAAAGCATTGTTTCACCCATAAATCGTCCAATCCCCAAACCCCGCATTTGTGGTTGTACAATAAAACCAGCGTTGCAAATGTGGTTACATCTCCCGGCAAAGTTTGGTTTGATGTAAAAAGCAGCTAGTATTTCTTCCGATAGAGATTGATTTCGATCTACTGCTTTAATCACAAATGCATCACCCACAAGCCAGTATGCATCGAATTGTAACTTTGTCAAAGGTTCTTTTTGGGGATATGATTTTCCTTCTATAACTATGATATTAAGTAGTTTTCTTACCCACTCGGATTCCGAGGAATGCATATAATCCAATTCTACCTGTATGCCATTTTTTAAATTTTTATAAACTGGTAGCTGCATTTTTGTTAATCTTGATTAAGTTATATTTCAGAATTATTGATTAAATTATTGATTAAACTAAAAAATCGCACAAAATAGCTTTTTCTGAGATTTTACAAGTAAAGCAGGAGGACAATAAAATTGATTGAGTTTATTGAGTTTGAAGAGGATTAATTTTTTTGTTATTTCAATTGGAAGATGTTTTAATTACAATTATGGCAAGATAATTTTTGCTTGCACAGCCTTCCAACAATAACTAATATCCTATTCTTCCTCAGATCCGGCGTTCCCTCTTCTACAAATATTTAATGCCGCATAATAAGTACAGCTATAACCTTACAGCACTTTCCAGTTAAATGAGGTACAACTTTTTATCATAAAATTCTCGTGGGATAGGCATCCCTGCCCGCCAGAGCGTACTTCATCAAAATGAAATATGCTGTATATTTGAAAAGTTTGGTTCTTCAGTACATAATGTGCTAAAAATATTGATTAAAAGCTTGAAAAGCTTACTATAAAAAGAGAACAAGCTCTACAAATTGAGATTAGTAATAAATACTATTTTTTATTCCCTGTTCCCTACTCCCTACTCCCTATTCCCTTTTTTTATTACCTGTTCCCTATTCCCTGTTCCCTACTCCCTATTCCCTATTCCCTTTTTTTATTCCCTGTTCCCTATTCCCTGTTCCCTA
>JBCCLY010000364.1:0-4959 GCA_039026655.1 Cyanobacteria bacterium P01_C01_bin.38
ATGAACTTTAAGTGCTGAAACTATTACTTAAAAATAATCCTGATTTATTTTGATAATGATATTACTCCTGAAAAATTTTTTGATTCCTTGGACAGCAAGTTTTTTGATGCTTTGTATTCCTGGTTTGGGTGTTAATTTTGGGGATATCGACCTGATTCATCAAAGTAAGGATGCTTTGATTGCTGTTAGCGGTGTTGATATAGCTTTGTCGCAAAATATTAATGTCGATCGCTCAAGCGGAGATAATTTTAAATATTCTCAAAAAGGATATCGCGATCGCGAATTACTATTTTTACCAAAACCAAGTGGTGATTATCCTACAGGAACAACTTCTTACTATTTCACAGACTCGAAACGAGAAGAAATATATACTGAAGAACCCGACGACAATCGAGAATTAATGGTGAAGTTTTGGTATCCGACAAACAAGTTGTATAAAGTAAAGCCAGCTGCTTATTTTAATCAATCTCTATCGGTCGAGGATTCCCTTGGAGCAATTGTAACCAACAGTATTGTCAATGCTCCTGTTGCTCGAACTCAATCAAATTATCCAGTATTGCTATTTTCCCACGGTTTCGCCAGTCTACCTGAATTCAATACAATTAATGCTGAAGAATTAGCTAGTCAAGGTTATGTAGTAGTTACCATCAATCATACTTATGAATCTAGCTTCAGTGTTTTCCCTGACGGGCGAGTTATAACTACATCTCAATTCTTTAATCCAGTAATTAAAGAGCAACTTGAATCTTTGAACAAAAATTTGCACAATCCCGAACCATCGATTAATCCCAAAACATCAGAAATATTCAAACAAAGCGTTGAAGTTAGAGCAAAAGATGCACAGTTTGTTTTAGATAAATTAAAAGAAATTAATAGTAAAGATCCATCGGGACTGTTAACCGGAAAACTAGACTTAGATCGAGTTGGTATGTTCGGACATTCTTTAGGTGGTGCGACAACTGCTCAAACCTTATTACAAGACAAGCGCTTTAAAGCTGGAATCGATTTAGATGGTGGACTTTTTATCAATGGAGTTGATGAAAGTTTGAATCAACCATTTATGTTTATGAATAGTGAAGTTATGGGAACAGGTAATACTTTAGAACCAGAATTTCAAGATTTGATTAAACTACGAAAATCATTTTTCCAAAATCTACAAAGCGATGGTTCTGATGTGACGATTCGCGGTACTGGTCATTATTATTTTAGCGATATACCTCTTGTATTAAAAAAATTAAAAGATGCTGAATTACCCTTGGGTAATTTGGGTGAATTAGAGAATTTGATTGATATTTATAATCCCCATCCAATCAATCCAGAACGAGCAACGCAAATAATTAATAATTATATCGTCGCTTTCTTTGACCGATACCTCAAGAACTAAGAAAGTTCTTTAGTTAATATCTTTGCCAAAATCAAAGCTGGCGGAGTTTAGACATTTTTTTAGGTTAAAAAACTCTCAAAGCTTTATCCTTAATGGCTTTATCTCAAATTGTTTTTTTAATATATCTGGATTTGAAGGATTTTTTTACTCTATCTGCTGACAACCCTCTGTTGCACATAACCCTAAACAAGTTTCGTTCCATCTATCGATAGAGAGTTTTGTTCTTTAAATAACTAAGTCGATAGAAAGTTTTAAAACGAAATGTACCACTATAAACTTAACTCATACCGTTTCTAAGAGAGATGCATTATCATGGGCGACACAAACGGAAAACTCGCTTCACGTCTTTATCCGTCTCACATTGATATTCCTACTAATGTCAGAAGTCAGGTTGTTACACTTCTCAATCAAACTTTAGCTGCAACAGCAGATTTGAAGAGCCAAGTAAAACAAGCTCACTGGAATGTTAAAGGAACTGATTTCTATCAGCTTCACGAAATGTTTGATGAAATTGCTGCTGAAGTAGAAGGATATATCGATATGGTTGCCGAGCGCGTTACCGCTTTGGCTGGATATGCTTGCGGTACAGTTCGTATGGCTGCTGCTAATTCCATATTGCCCGAATATCCTACCGATATTTTGAGCGGAATGGAACACGTAACTGCTTTAGTAGAGCGTTTTGCAGCATATGGCAAGCATTTGAGAGAAGCTATTGACAAAACTGACGAACTTAACGATCAAGACACCAACGATATGTACGTTGAAATTTCTCGTACCATTGATAAAAGACTTTGGTTTTTAGAAGCTCATATTCAGGTTTCTGAAGTCAAAGCAGATAGTATGGTCAAAGAAAAAGTTAGCGTTAACTAATTTTTGTTAATTGCTTTTTTGTTGATTGTAATCTTCTAAAATTATTTTTGATAAATGAAAAGCCCGGTTTTTTGAAAAAGCCGGGTTTTTTAATAGTTTCAAAATTCTAACTTAAAGATTATTCATGATTGCCATAGTAACTTTTTGGTAAGTATCCCACTTTTAAGTACGTACTTTTCATTTTATAGATACATACTTTACTATTAAATAGTAGCAAGTTATAGCGTTAGGCTAAGAGGATGTTTTAAAAGTGTCCGGCGGTTAAAACCGCACGCCATTTGCTACAACGCGGCGGCAGTTGCTTCAAGTCGGGGAACCCGCCCAACGCACTGCCTTGGGAACCCGCGCAACGCAATGGCTCTACTACACAGGCAAAGTCCACCTCCGTGGACTAATAGTTTTAAAACCCTTGTAGAAGGGTTTTGTTTGTGTAGACGCGGTTTTAACCGCCAGGTTCAGTATTAGATTCTACTTTCAAAACATCCTCTAAAGTCAAAGGTCAAAGGTCAAAGGTCAAAGGTTTAATAATAATAGGTTTCAATTTTTATAAATGTCCTAACGGAAGCATCCCGATTTTGCAAAAATACAATTTGGTAGTGCGAGCGGAATGAAATGGAGCGAAGCAATCGCAAAGTCTAGTTATTGCGATGAGCCGCACCTTTCAGGTGAATGCTTCATTCCGCTGAGCCGCACGCTCCGCGTGAACGCTTCATTCGCAATGACAAGCAATATTTTGATAGATTTGCAAAATTGGGATGCTCCCCAACAAGTAGGAATTTGATAGATGATTTATAACTTTCAACTGTTAATTTCTAGTTAGCAATCTAAAATCTAAAATCTAAAATCTAAAATCTAAAATCCAAAATCCAAAACAAAAGCATCCGTTGTAAAAAATTAAAAAGAGGTAAATCAATGGCTCAAGCTACCAAAACTCATCTTATTCATGACACAAATGCTCGCGGTAGAACTCAAATGGGTTGGCTTGATAGTTCTCACAGCTTTTCTTTTGGTGGTTTTTACGATCCAAATCGTTTGGGATTTCGCTCTTTACGGGTGATTAATGACGATCGAGTTGCACCAGGGGCTGGTTTTCCTACTCACGGGCATCGAGATATGGAAATCCTTACCTATGTTTTAGAAGGAGCGTTAGAGCATAAAGATAGTTTGGGAACAGGTTCGGTAATTCGTCCCGGTGAAGCACAAATTATGAGTGCCGGTACTGGAATTATGCATAGTGAGTTTAATCATTCTCAATCGGAACCCGTTCATTTTCTCCAAATTTGGATTCTTCCAGACAAGAAAAATCTCAAACCTAGATACGAACAAAAATCTTTTTCTGTTGAAGAAAGAACCGGAGAATTACGTTTAATTGCCGCACATGATGCTAGAAATGGTGCTGTAAAAGTATATCAAGATGTGGATTTATATACTTCAATTTTGCAGCCCGAAGACAAGATTAATTATCATGCTCAATCCGATCGCTATACCTGGTTGCATATCGCTAAAGGTATTGTAAATCTAAACGGTGAAGAATTAAGAGCAGGTGATGGAGTTGAAATTAGTGGTAAAGCACAATTAGAAATGACAACCAATGTAGGAGGAGAAATCTTACTCTTTGATTTAGGTTAATTCTGACTGAACAGCACCATTCTCAACAAGCTCAAAGAAACCCGGTTTCTGTTTGTTAAAACACTATTCCGCAGGTTATTTGACCGACAAGAAACCGGGTTTCTGACACTGGTGCAAGATGTAAGTTAATTTCTACAGTTAGCCGTTGTCAACAATTAGCTTTGCTGTCTAAATCTTAATTTAATAAATATTTTGGTGCGTCAACACTTAGTTACGCACCTTTTTTTGTTACAAAAATCTTTTTAGTATCATACAATGACTGCCGTTACAACTCCCCTAGGTTTTGATTTATACATAATCATTTTCTATGGCAATATCATTCAATTTTTTAGTTGTAGGAGAAATATTTTTACCAGAATAGAAAATACTTTATAAGACTGTATTATAATCTATTAATACTATTTGTCTTTAGGCAGAGCAAGCATTTGAGATTAGGGTGTATCTTGGATTGAACTATATCAAAATACGAAAAAATGCTGAGCCTAATTATAATATAGGTGATTTATAGTATTTTAGTGAGTTAAATCACAAATTAAATTAATTTGTTTTTGATTTGAGTAAATTCGCTAGTTAGGGAACGTAAAAACAATCTGTAAAGTAGTAAATATTCTTTTCGTTCCAAAATACTAGTAAAGAATGTAACTAGAAGAATATGATTAAAACTTTTACGGATTGTTTGTCTTTGTGTAATTCCGTAGTTAATCATGACATCTTTACCGCCAGAATCTGTATCGTCAGAAAATGCATCGCCAGAAAATGCATCGCCAGAAAATATAATTGTAAATGATGAGAATAAACCAGAATCAACTCCAGAAGAAACTCCCGAGCCACCTCGCAAAAAGCGTTGGTGGTTTTGGATATTGCTTGCTTTACTACTATTAGGTGGTGGCGGCTTTTTCGCTTGGCGGATGATGTCTGGAGCAGAACAAAAACCCGCCGGACAAAATCCTCGAAATCAAAAAGTACCAGTAAAATTAGCTACAGTAGACTCTGGGATAATCGAAGACAGAGATGAATACATTGCAAGATTAGAATCGCGGCAATCGGTAACTCTTCAACCTCAAATACAAGGAAGA
>JBCCLY010000365.1:0-4953 GCA_039026655.1 Cyanobacteria bacterium P01_C01_bin.38
ACAAATTTAACTAAACGAGCAATCGCAATTTCAACTTCTTCTGAAGACCCTTTGTTTATCAAACTATTTGGCTGGTTAATTTGATTTAAAGTACGGATTATTATGGCAATTGCTATGTCTAATTTCCAAGTTAGTTCGGTACGAGTTTGGTCGGGAAGCGTTCGCTGTAGAATATCTAAAAATCTTCGGTGACTTTCATTAAATTCCTTTTCTGAGAGTTGCTGTATCGGTAAAGGTTCTGCACGACAACGACCCATGAATTGAGCGCGAATTAATCCGGTTTCTCCCATCTGGATTATCGTTCTTAATGGAGGACCGTAAAATGCTTCTAGAATTTTTTCTAATGATGGTGGTTCGTCTAATTTTTCATATTTGTCTAGCTGCTCGAATTGAGATGTTAATATTTGTTGGGCAGATCTTCGCACGACGGCTACAAATAATTCTTCTTTTGAACCAAAATGGTAGTGGACTGCTGCAATATTAACTCCTGCTTCTCTAATCACGTTACGCAAACTTGTCCCAGCAAAACCTTTTTCAGCAAATAAACGCTCGGCCACGTTAATTATCTGTTCTTTTGTATCAGTTGTTGTTACAGTATTTTTCATTTAAAACAAACGTTTGAATGATGCGCGATTTTAATTATAGTTGACTTGTTTATAAGTGTCCTGTTCCAGTTTTACTCACATCCTGCACCAGTGACAGAAACCCGGCTTACTGTTGGTTGAACAAGATAAAATTATGCTTTCACAAATAAAAATTAGTTTATGATAACTCGATTATAGCTGTAAAAGTAGTCAAAATAATTCGTTCTAATTGCCGAAAAATATATATGCAATTCAACACATCCATCTATCAAACGTATGATTGACAGGAATTAAAACGTGTGTTTGAATTGTATGCATGAGAAAACCTATTTGGAAGACACAAGCCCCACTGGAGACAAACCCATGAACCCAGATTTTACTCCGAATTCCCAAATATCCGGTGATGAAACACTTGAAGATGGCGGGTACTCTCAAGATTTAGAGAATCAGCATCGAGATTATTCCAAGTTGCTTCGCTATGGAATGTTGGGCTTGCTGGGGTTGATGGTAGCAGTGGGTGCTGTGTTTGGTACTAGAAACCTGATTCAAACAGAACCTGAAACTAAAAAAGTTGCTGTTGCTAAACCCTTACCAGTTATAACTTTACGAGCAAAGCCTGTCCAATCCTATCAAGTGATGCGGACTTACACTGGTGAAATCGCTGCAATTCGGACTAGCGAGTTGGGATTTGAAAGGGGTGGGAAGCTAGTTAATGTGTTTGTCAAAGAAGGCGATCGCCTAAAATCGGGGCAGCCAGTTGCCAAGCTTGATGTAAGTAATTTACAGATGCAAAAGCTGCAATTAGAAGCTCAAAAAGCCCAAGCACAAGCGAGATTAGACGAATTTATTGCAGGTGCGCGTCAGCAAGATATTGCAGCAGCTAGAGCCGCAGTTGACGATATTCAACAGCAGTTGCAGTTACAAAGAACTAAATTAAAAAGACGGAAGTATTTATACGGGCAGGGAGCGATTTCGAGAGAACAGCTTGATGAGATTTCATTTGGAGAAAATTCTTTAAACGCTCGTTTGAGACAGTCACAAAGTAATTTAAACGAACTTTTAGCAGGAACTCGTACAGAGCAAATAGCCGCACAGCGAGCAGCGGTAAAACAATTAGAAGCGAGTATATCAGAATTAGAAATTAATATAGCTAAAAGTACAATCAAAGCACCATTTGCAGGTATAGTTTCCGCTCGTCAAATCGATGAAGGAACAGTAGTTAATACAGGTCAAGCAGTAGTAAAATTGGTAGAAAATACCAGTCCAGAAGCTAGAATTGGAATGCCGACAACTGTAGTTAATCGATTGCGAGTTGGTAGCAATCAAAGAGTAGAAATTAATAACCAGAATTATTCAGCAACAGTCGCTTCAATTTTGCCAGAAGTTAATCCCAACACTCGCACTCAAGTAGTCGTATTCAAATTAGAATCTTCTTTAATATCTCAAATTAATCCCGGTCAAACAGTTAGATTAAAGCTGACAGATACAATTCCCACAGAAGGATTTTGGTTGCCAAATAAAGCTTTGACTCAGGGATTGCGCGGACTTTGGACTTGCTATGTTTTAACGAAGCCGAAAGTAGAGGGAGCAGGGAGTAGGGAGCAGGGAGTAGGAAGAAATTCATTTGTACTTGAGCAGCGAACCGTAGAAGTATTACATCAAGAAAGCGACAGAGTTTTGGTAAGAGGTACTTTACAACCAGGAGACAGAATTGTAGCTAACGGAGTTCATCGTTTAGTTCCAAATCAGATTGTGCGTCCGATTGTTGAGTGAATTAGGGGTAGTTGGTAGTTGGTAGTTGGTAGTTGGTAGTTGGTAATTAAAAAAATAAAATTAATCATCATACATCAAATATTAATTACCTTTTATCTCGCTAGTTATAGCTTCCAACTTATTATGTTTTAATCAATATTTAATTCACGATTTTCTTAATACACAATGGTGCGTTACGGCATTATCAAGGGAATAATCTTTCAATTGAATTATCTGGTGCCGTAACACACCCTACAAACTACAAACTCCTAACTCTAAACTCTAAACTCCTAACTCTAAACTCCTAACTCCTAACTCCTAACTCCTAACTCCTAACTCAATCATGGTTCTTCCTTTTTTTCGCAATATTCGTCTTCTAATCCTTACTTTTGTACTAATAATATTTTGGGGACTTTCGGCGTTTCAATCTTTACCGCGTCAGGAAGATCCTACGCAAGTAGCTCGAACTGCTATTGTTACTACTGTTTTTCCGGGAGCTAGTGCTGAACGGGTGGAAGCGCTGGTGACGGAGGTTATTGAGTCGGAAATGTCTGAGATTGAGGAAATTGATACTATTACTTCCGATTCTCGGGTTGGTTTATCTACGGTTTCGATTGAATTAAAGCAGACTGTAAATGAAGCAAAACCGATTTGGACGCGGGTAAGGGATAAGTTAGCGGATGCATCTCCACAGTTTCCACCGGGAGCATTGGAACCGGATTTAAATGAAACGGAGACGCGAGCTTATGCTGTAATTGCATCTCTGGTTTGGGAAGGAGACGAGCCTAATTATGCTATTTTACGGCGTTTTGCAGAAGAGCTTGATGTTCAACTTCGGGGTGTGGGAGGAACGGAGAAGGTAGATACTTTTGGTTTTCCTTCGGAGGAAGTAACTGTTGAGATTAATCCATCGGAATTAGCAGCAGTTGGATTAAATGCTCGTCAGTTATCGCAGCAAATATTGCAAAGTGATGCTAAAACTAGCGCTGGACAACTTCGCAGTCCGAATAATACTTTAGCTATTGAGGTAGAAGGGGAACTTGATTCTCTGGAACGAATTCGCCAGATTCCGATTTCTTCGACAAACAACGGACAGTTTACTCGTTTGGGTGATATTGCCAGAGTTAATAGAGGTATTAGAGAACCGGTATCGGAGTTGTCTTTGATTGGCAGTAAACCAGGGGTAAGTTTGGGTGTGCTGATGGAATCGGGAAACCGAATCGATCTATGGGCTAAAAGAATTCGCGAACAGTTAGAAGATTTTCGTCAACGTGTTCCTAATGGAATTGAGTTAAAAGTTATTTTTGACCAAAGTGGTTATGTTGAAACTCGTTTAGATAATTTAATTTCAAATCTATTATTTAGTGCTTTTCTTGTAGTTGCCGTTACTTTTGTGGGGATGGGTTGGCGCTCTTCTCTGATTGTTGGTGCAGCTTTACCGTTAACTGTATTTGCGGTATTTGGTGAATTACAAATTTTTAATATTCCGATTCATCAAATGTCAGTATCGGGATTGATTATTGCTTTGGGATTATTAATTGATAATGCAATTGTAGTTGTAGATGAAATTCAAGTCGAACTAGAACATGGATTAAAACCAAAAGATGCTGTGGTAAAAACGGTTAATTATTTAACTGTTCCGCTGCTGACTTCAAGTTTAACTACAATACTTACCTTTTTACCAATTGGTTTATTACCGGGAGGAGCGGGGGAATTTGTTGGTTCCATCGCTTGGGGTGTAATTATGTCCTTGGTTTCTTCTTTGGTGATTTCTTTAACAGTAATTGCTGCGCTTTCGGGTCGTTTTTTGGCTAAAACTCAAGTCGAAGAGTCAGATATTCGTCCAAAACGCAAGTCCCGTAAATCTCGACTTTTATCAATAATTAAAAATCCCGATGCTTGGTGGAATTCGGGTTTTTCTTCACCTTTCTTAGGTCGTATTTATCGTAAAACTTTAAACTGGGCTACAGCAAAACCTTTAATTGCGATTGTTTTAACGATGATATTACCTGTAATGGGTTTTATAAATGTGGGTTCCCTACCGACGCAGTTTTTCCCTTCTTTAGCTCGCGATCAATTTCAAATCGAAGTCGAATTTCCCGCTCAAACTTCCATTGCTCAAACTCGTGAAGACGTATTATTAGCTCGAAAATTAATTCAAGAACATTCTTCTGTTGAGGAAGTTCACTGGTTTGTCGGAGAAAGCGCTCCCAAGTTTTACTATAACTTTACTGGTGGGATAAGAAATGCTGCTTACTACGCTCAAGCAATGGTACAGCTAAATACAGATAAAGGGGTTGCACAATTAATTCGGACTTTACAAGATGAATTAGATTTAGCATTCCCTAGCGCTAGAGTTTTAGTTAAACAATTAGAGCAAGGGCCACCATTTGAAGCTCCCGTGGAAATGCGAATTTTTGGCCCCGACATCCAACAGTTACGAATATTAGGCGCTCAAGTCAGGGAAATGTTAACGCAGATACCCGACGTTACTCATGTAAAGGATGACTTGACAGAAACTTTACCTAAATTAGGATTAGAAGTAGACGAAGAACAAGCAAGATTAGTCGGACTTGATAATACGGCGATCGCCCAACAGTTACAAAGTTATTTAGAA
>JBCCLY010000366.1:0-4914 GCA_039026655.1 Cyanobacteria bacterium P01_C01_bin.38
CCATTAGAAAGAGTCACCGTTTCTTGCAAACCATTTTCACCATCTGCACCAGTTATTGTCACGTTACCAGTAATATCAACGCTTCCTCCAGCTAAAATATGCAGCGAAGCACCTCTATAACTATCAAAACTCACATCACCGCTAGCTCTAATAATTGGATCTTTGGGACTTTCTAAATCTCCCAAGTTCCCATCTAACTTTTCAATTCTGAAATTTCCACCGCTGAAATAACGAGCATCACCAAATACCGGATTAGCACTTTGTAAAATTAGATCATTTCCAGAAAATAAACCGCTATCTGAATGATTTAATGCAAAAATATCTATTGTTTGATTTGCTTGCAATAATAAATCTCTACCAGCATTTACAATAAAGGGATTATTTAAATTATCACGAATCTGTAAAGTATCACTTGCTTTTAAAGTTAAATCTCTACCAGAATTCAAACTTCCGTTTAAATCAATATTTTTACCCAAAAAATTTAAATCTTTCCCAACTGTCAAACTACCTTGATTGCTAATATCTCCTTGTTGAGAGCGGGGATATTGTAAACCAGGTGTAAGATTGACTTTTAATAACGGTACAGAAGACGGATTTGTGGCGCTAAATTCAAAACTATTATCAAACAAAATACCTGGTGAAGTACTTGCATTAAACGAACCAGGAATATCTAAACTAGCACCTTTACCAAAAACAATTCCATTAGGATTGAGCAAAAATAAATTAGCATTACCTAAAACTCCCAACTTCCCGAAAATATTCGACGGGTTTTTCCCAGTTACCCTAGTTAAAATATTTTCTATTGCACCAGGATTATTAAAATAAACGCTTTTACCACTATCAATATTAAATTCTTTAAAACTATGAAATAAATTAGAACCGCGAATTGCACCACCGTCAATTCTTTGCAATAACTCGGAAGAATTAACTATAGATTTTTCTTTACCTAAAGTATTATCCGGTATCAATTGTGCCTTAGCTTGTAAAAATGGTGCAAATGACAGCGTGACTGATAAACCCATTAATATACAACGCTTACGGTCAAAAAATAGTAGATTGCGATCGCGCATTTATTCCCCTGAAAAACTCTTAGTAAATTCACTATGTAAGTAATATTTATAGAGTTCCCAAAATTCGAGATTAAATAACGCCCTTGATTAATTTACAGTGAGAAGTACCCACAATTAACTAAGGAAGAGATTGAATATTGTGATTAAAACTATGCAACTTTAAATCGATTTTCCCAGGTTTTAGGTTCGGGTAAAGCCTCGCCATCTTCCAGAGCAGATTCAATAAGCATTTCTAACACTTCTTGAGCATTTTTTACTGCTTTCTCATAAGTATCGCCGTAGGTATGACAAAATTCTCCCCATTCAGGAAGACTAACAATATAACAATTATCTTCTTTAGACCATTGAATGATTATTGTATATTTCATTCTTCTGTTTTCTTTCAATCCGCCAGGGACTGCAAGTCCCTGGCTAATAGCATAAGTCCTATGAATAGGACTGAATAAGGCTTGAGCGTAGTTTTTTTTACATCTTGTACCATTATCATTTAGCTTAAATTTCTGCCTTGAAATCAATTGATACGGCTAATATACAAAGTACGTTAAAATTCACATCTTGTACCATTTGCAATAAGCTCAAAGAAACCCGGTTTCTAATTGTGAAAGCATAATTATCTCATTACAAAATCACAAAGAAACCGGGTTTCTGAAACTTAAAGTTTTCCCAGTCATATTTATAGGACTTTCGCTATTAGATGGGGGTTTGCAACCCCCGGCGGTTGTTGAGAATAATGCAAGATGTGAGCAAAAGGGATTACAAAACCGCGAAATTTAAATAGCAATATTTTAAATCCCTAAATTAATTATTCCTAACTCCTAACTCCTAACTCCTAACTCCTAACTCCTAACTCCTAACTCTCACTTCCTAATCCCGATTGGGAAATTTCCGTACCTGATATTCGGATGACTCTACCATCTCGTAAGTGAATCCAAAGTCTTTATCAAACCTTTCTTCAATCGCGTCTATCTCTTCTTGTAGAATCGATTTCCACTGTTCCCTAGTTTCCCAACGAATCACCATAACTAGCTCTGTGGGGTCATTTGGGTTGATCCATAGTTCTTTTCCGAGAAATCCGGGATAGTTAACCAGGGCTTTCGTCCAAATTTCAGCGTCTCTTTGAATGTATTCTTCTCGCTGTTTGGGCGCTATTTTAAACTTAAGTAATTCAATTACCACCTGCGTTCATTCCTCGTGCTACTTTGCCAAAATAGAATTAGCATATTTGCTAGAGTTTAATTCCCAGCTGTGCTTTATTGTTACAAACAGAGGCTAACCGGGATCAAGAAGGGAGATAACGTAGGAGAATGACATGGAAAACAATAATTGGATGCAACAATTGTTAATGCTCGGCATCGGTACAACTTCGGTTGTGGCAGATAAGTTTAAGGAAGCCAGCGAGCAATTGGTTAAAGATGGCAAACTCGATCCAGATCAAGCCAAAGCTGTAATGGACAACATGGTGGAGGAGTTGAAATCCGAGCAGGGCAACTGGGATAAAAATATGCAGCGACAAATGAAAAATATGTTGCAAGATTTAGGAGTTGCGCGTCAGTCAGAAGTAGACGAATTGCGCGGTAGAATCGACCGTTTAGAACGTCAAGTGCGCGATTTGGAAAATAAACTTTGGCGCTAAGAGTTAGGAGTTAGGAGTTAGGAGTTAGGAGTTAGGGAGATAATTTATATATTTACCTTTAACCTTTAACCTTTAACCTTTGACCTTAATAATTGTTCATTAGTTACTGTTCTGATTTACACTGAGTTTTGTTCTATTGGTAATTCTATTTTTTGGAACATGATATGGGTAAGATACCTCAATTGAAAGCAATTTTAAAGCGCGTGGGTTTCGTGCTGCTTTGCCTTGTATTTTTCGGATGCGCTCAAGTTTCCACCGAGGCACCCGAAACTAATGCTTCACAAAACACTATTCAAGAATCACCAGCGTCTACTACAGTAGCTGATAGTACCACTACAAAAGCGAGCGATAAGAAAATGTCTGACAATATTGTTACCACTCCTTCGGGATTAAAGTATGAAGTTGTCAAGGAAGGAACTGGAGAAACTCCTAAACCAGGACAAACTGTAACCGTTCATTACACGGGTACTTTAGAAGATGGAACCAAATTTGATAGCTCTCGCGATCGCGGTCAACCTTTCCAATTTACAATCGGTCAAGGACAGGTAATCAAGGGTTGGGATGAAGGACTCGGTATCATGAAAGTTGGCGGCCGTCGCAATTTAATCATCCCCCCAGAGTTAGGTTATGGCTCTCGCGGTGCTGGTGGTGTTATTCCCCCTAATGCAACTCTAATTTTTGATGTGGAATTGTTGGGAGTTAGTTAGGAGTTAGGAGTTAGGAGTTAGGAGTTAGGAGTTAGGAGTTAGGAGTTAGGAGTTAGGAGTTAGGAGTTAGGAGTTTTAAATTTTTCAGATATAGTCGTTTCAAAAGCAACAGATGGTAATTAGTGCGACTTACACTAAAATTTAAATAATAGCGGAATATTAAAAACCCGGTTTTTTGAAAAAACCGGGTTTTTTAATTATAGTCATTCCAATTAATTTCCGTAGTGCGTTAACGGAGTGTTTCCGTAAGGAAATGCATCTTGCTCGCTAGCATCGAGCGAGCAAGATGCATGTCCTCCGGACACGCTTCGCTAACGCACTACCATCTGTTTTTTTCCGCAGGAATGACTATAACTCAAAAAGGTTAAATTCAAAGTCAAATAACTCCTAACTCTTAACTCCTAACTCCTAACTCCTAACTCCTAACTCCTAACTCCTAACTCCTAACTCTCAATTAATAATGACTCGGTGTTGCTAAGTTTTTAAATTTGGTAAATTGCGGATCGAATAATAATTTAACGATTCCGGTGGGGCCGTTTCGATGTTTGGCTATTATTACTTCGGCAATTCCTCTGTCGGGTGTGTCGGTGTTATAGTATTCATCGCGATACAGCATTGCTACTAGGTCGGCATCTTGTTCGATACTTCCACTTTCTCTTAAGTCTGATAGCATGGGACGTTTGTTTGTCCGGGCTTCTACGCCTCTACTCAACTGGGATAAGGCTATCACGGGAGCGCCTAATTCTCTTGCTAATCCTTTGATGCTCCTGGTAATTTTTGATAGTTCCTGTACGCGGTTATCACCGCCACCTTCCATCAGTTGCAGGTAGTCGATTATAACTAAACCGATGTCCGTACCGGCTTCTGCTTGCAATCTTCGTGCCTGACTACGCATTTCTGTAACTGTAATATTTGGGGTGTCGTCGATAAAAATCGGCATTTCTGAAAGTACGCTGATTGCACGACTTAATGGTTCCCATTGAGTTTGACTGATACGCCCAGTTCTTAAATAGGTACTTTCGATCTCTGCTTCGCTGGATAATAGTCTTTGCACCAACTGATCTTTTGACATTTCTAAGCTAAAAACCGCAACCGGCAGCTTATACAAAGATGCAACATTGTGAGCTATGTTGAGACAAAATGCGGTGTTGTGTACGCAAATATCGTTAGCAACAAAATTATGAGTATCTGGGATTGTCAAATCGTAAACTTGTTTGTTTCCCATAGGCTCTATAGAAACAATTTCATCCCAATATATATCGCTGCTTGCTAACTGCTGTAATCGTAAATTTTCTAATGCTGTTGCTAACAAAAATAGTCTTTCTCGGGATAAAGCACGTTTACCAACATGAATATTTGAATACCCTTTAATCCCAGCCCGTTTAGCTAATCCAGTCCAAGTTTCTTCTTCTTTTGCTGCTGCTAGCTGCTTCCAAATTTCTATAGGTATCAAATCGCGATTTGTTTGATATCTTTTTTGGTTTAATGCTGCTTTAACTTTGCA
>JBCCLY010000367.1:0-4901 GCA_039026655.1 Cyanobacteria bacterium P01_C01_bin.38
CAGAATTTAAAAACATATATACAGCAAAGCATGGCTGATACTTCTTCAAAAAAAATGCAGCCACTTATCAAAAAGCATATAAACAATACTATCGATATAGGTTGTTATTTATTTATTTGAAAATTGAGTAAAACTAAGAAATATTGCCGTAAAACTTAGAAAAATATATTACTATCCATATTCAAATTTATTACAGAAATAAATAAGTTTCTGGATGTAAACAGGATTAAAGCAAAAGTAGCGTAGTTTAATTATTACTTGTTTACAGGTAGTGACCGTGGCAATGATAAAATCCAGTTGCGTAAGTCATATTAAATTTGCTCTATTAACTTAGCCGTTATTAAACAGTATCAAAATGAATATTGTAAATAATCAATCTCGAAAAACATACTTGTTTATTTATGGCATTAAGCCTGATGCAGCAAATCATTTTCCGATCTAACTTCATCAGTATCTAATTGAATAGTTATATCTGAAAAAATTATTTGTTTGTTTAACCAACTAGCAAATAATTCAGAAATAATTGTTTGCCGCAATTGTTCATTTAATTCGGGTTGAATAATTTCTTCAACCCAAATTAAATAAACACCTTTGGGAGTAACAATTGGTTTGACAACACCCGGCGGAGTCGCAGCAAAAACACTACTGGCAATTTCCGGACGAAAATCTTTACGATGTCGAACTCCTTGATATCCACCAGCACGACGCAATTCTGGATTTTGAATATACTCGCGAGCAATTTCTGGGAAAGTCAATTCATTTTCTTGCAGCGCGTAAAACAGTTCCAAAGCCAAATCATAATCATCAAAAATGACTTCGTAGGTAACTGCTGCAACAAAATTAAGTTGATTTTGGTAAAAGAAGGCTTCAACTTTATCGCCGAATAGGTGACGTGCCACCTTTTGAGTAAGTAGGGTGTTGTAGACTAATTCTTCAAAATCATCGACAGAAAGATGATGTGATTTCAACCATGCGAAAGTGTCTGCCGCTTTCACAAGTTTTTTCGCAAACCTAAGTCTATCTCCTTCTTGCTGTAATTCTTCATCATTAACAGTAATACCAGCACTACTAGCAGTATCGGCAATAATTTTTCGAGTCGCTATCCCCTCTACTATCTGAGGAATTTGACAAGACATTTTCAAATGATGGATTACATCTTCAGATGATATCGATAATAGGTTTGGCATAGTTGGTAGTTGGTAGTTGGTAGTTGGGCATTGGGCATGGGGCATGGGGGATTGGGCATGGGAGAATAGGATACTGAAAAAATTAATTCGCTACTCATAGCTCATAGCTCATAACTCCTAACTCATAACTCATAACTCATAACTCCTAACTCCTAATTCCTAATTCCTAACTCATAACTCTTAACTCCTAACTTCATAATTCCAATCCTCCTTTTTGCAATTTCTTGAACGGATCTAAAAGAAAATCGATCGCACGTCGCTGGCGAACAATCACTTCGGCATTTGCTGTCTGCCCTGGAGTTAGGGGAATAGGTTGAGATCCATTTTCGATATAAGGTTTATCAAGTGCGATTTTTAATTCATAAGTTTCTGGGGTACCTGGGGTTGCTGATTCAACTTTCGAGTCTGGAGAAATCCAACTGACTTTCCCCGGTACAACTCCATACTCTTGAAAAGGATAGGCATCAAACTTAACTTTTACAGGCATTCCCGTTTTTAATAAACCAGTTTCCTTGACTGGCATTGTAGCCCTGAGAACAAAACCGCTATCTTCAGGAGCAATTCTGGCAATTCTTTGTCCGGGTTGTAACACTTCTCCGGGCTTGGTAACTGGTAACTCAAAGACTATGCCATCAATTGGCGATCGCACTATTCGCTGTTGCATCTGAATGTTTAAGGAAGTTATCTCGCTTCTAGTTTGAGCAATCTCCGATTTGTGTGAGTTTATTTGTCTTTGCAAATCTTTAAGTTGTTCTTGAGTTTTCAACAAAGCTAGTTTTCCGGCATTGACTGCACTTTGATAACTACTTTTTTGCTCGGCTACACGCAGTTTGGCTTGTTGAATATCAGACTCCAACTGATTCATAGTTGCCTGATAGCGATTTGATTCTTCAGCTAAACGCAATTGAGCTTGTTTAATATCTGATTGTGTTCTCTCGTAGCCTCGTTTGCTTTCTTGCTGTTCTTTTCTGAGATTGTCAATTTGAGCGGCAGATACCGCACCATCTTTTAAAAGATTGCTAAACCGTTTGACTTGATTTCGATCTATATCTAAACGAGCCTGCGCCGAATTCTGTTCGTTAACAGAAGTTTGAATCTGCTGTTTGGCTTGATTCACTAATGATTGTTTCTCTAATTTTTGCAGGTTATAAGTACTTTGTTTAGCATTGAGATCCCCAATAGCTTGATTAACTTGGGCTTTTTTTTCTAAAGCTTGAGACTGATTTTGCTGCTCTTGAGTGCTAGCAGTTAACTCTACTTGCTTTTTAAGCAGTTGTAATTGCGATACCTGATTTTCTAACCCCGCTAACTTTTCCTTTGTTATTTCCAACTCTGACTTAACTGTATCGTTATCTAGTTTTAGAAGAACATCTCCGGCTTTGACTTTATCTCCCTCTTTTACATTCACAGCACTAACTCTACCGCCAGCGATGCTATCTAATTTGCGGGTTGCTCCTAAAGGTTCTATCCTTCCTCTAGCACTACCAGTTTCATCAACAGTAGCTACTATCGAAAAAGGTATTCCGACAGCGAGAAATCCGACAAAAACATAGAGTAAAGAACGACTCCAGACTTTTGGTAAAGCATCGAGTAGTTCCTCAGTGCCGTAGAAAAACTTTTCCGAATTATCTACAACCTCTGTCGATGATTGCTCCTTTGTATCTTCCTCATAAGGAGGCGGAGTATAAACTTGATATTCATCCTTTCTCTGTGTACTTGGCATAATCAGTGAACAGTGAACAGTGAACAGTGAACAGTTATTAATTACCAATTATTATTTATAATTCCTAACTCCTAACTCATAACTCCTAACTCCTAACTGCTAACTCCTAACTCCTAACTACCCATTACCCAGTCTGTGCTAATTGCTGCTGGTTGAGATAGTAATAATGACCTTTTTTGTTAATTAATTCGTCGTGAGTACCGCTTTCTATCAATACGCCTTTGTCTAAAACTAGAATTAAATCGGCATTGCGTACTGTAGAAAGACGGTGAGCAATAATTAAACTAGTACGCCCTTTAAGAATTGTTTTTAAATTGTTCTGAATTATACGTTCGGTTTCCGCATCCAAACTACTGGTTGCTTCATCAAAAATTAATAGTTGAGGATTGCCTAATAAAGCACGGGCAATTACTAAACGTTGGCGCTGTCCTCCAGATAACATTCCACCACCTTCACCGATTTCGGAGTCGTAACCCATCGGTAATTTATGTATAAATTCATCTGCTCCAGCCATACGTGCAGCTTCGATAATTTCTTCTAGGGAAACTTCTGGGTGAGCAACACTTATATTTTCCCGGATAGTTCCACCAAATAAGAAAGTATTTTGATCTACTACACCTACTTGGCGACGTAGGGATTTTAAGGAAATTTTAGATACATCTTGACCATCAATCAAAATTTTTCCATCTGTCGGAGGATATAAACCTAAAATAAGTTTTGATAATGTAGTTTTCCCCGAGCCGCTACGCCCAACTACTGCAATCGTTTGCTCTGGCAGAATTTCAAAGTTGAGATTTTCTAATACATTAATTTCGCTTTCTGGATGATAACGAAAAGTAACGTTATTAAAACAAATATGTCCGCGCAGTTTAGATATATGTCTGCGGGGGGATGCAAGTAAATTTTCTTCGGTTTCGGCTTCTAAGACATCGTTAATTCGTTCGGTAGAAATCATAATTTCTTGAAATTGATTCCATACTCCCGAAAGCCGCTTGAAAGGACTGATAACGTTGCCTTTCAACATATTGAAGGCGATTAATTGTCCGATGGTGAGTTGATTGTCAATTACTAGATACGCGCCAAACCATAATAAAGCCGTACTGCTAATGGTATCGATGCTGCCGCTAATGATTTGTAAGCGAGTATTAATAATCTGCGCTCGAAAGCTTTTTTTGATCGTATTATTTAACAATTCTTCCCACTTCCAGCGCACTGTATGTTCTATTGCCATACTTCTTACCGAACGAATACCCGTCAGCGATTGAATTAAATAGCTGTTTTGTTCGGCACCAGCAGAAAAAATCTCTCTAGACATTTTCCTCAGAATGCTGGTACTAGCGAGCGCCAAGATAAAAAATGGCGGCACTATCAAAAGTACTAACAGTGTTAGCTGCCAGTTGTACCAAAACATTGCGGCTAGATAAACAACTATGGTAATTAAATCCAAAATTATTGAAAGCGTTTCACCAGTCAGAAAACTCTGAATCTTTTGATTTTCTTGAATGCGGGAAGTTATATCGCCGACGTAACGCGACTCGAAGTAAGACAAAGGCAAGCTAAATGTATGTTTAAGAAAGCCTACCAACATGGCGACGCTAATCCGGTTGGCGGTGTGATATAGCAAATATTGCCGCACGGCATTAACTAAAAGACTGAATAAACCAAAGATTAATAATCCTAAACCAACGGCGTTTAACGTAGATATGCTACCTTGGACAATTACTTTATCTAGCAAGAGTTGCGTAAATAGCGGCGTTATCAATCCAAATACTTGCAGCAATATCGAAGCCATGAAGACTTCAAATAATACCCAAGAATGAGGTTTAACTAATTCATAAAACCTCCAAACGCCTCCGGTTTCTTCCTTAGTTTCTTTCAACCTAAGTGTCGGTTGCAGCAACAAAGCATAACCAGTCCACTTTTCTTTAAAATCGCCATGAGGAATACTGCGTTGCCCAATGGCTGGATCGCAAACAACTACGTGCTTTTGA
>JBCCLY010000368.1:0-4894 GCA_039026655.1 Cyanobacteria bacterium P01_C01_bin.38
AAAGGACTCCGCTGTCCTGGTTTGAGTTGAGTTGACCATAAAGTACTATCTCGCAATCCTTCAAAAAGTTTACAGGGAATCTTCTCCATTTGATCTGGGCAAAAACTCATACAGTCGGGCGCTTTATGAGGACAAGCCGACAACCGGAAAAAATTCATCCCTTCAATACTCCGAGAAGCACTCAGATAACCCATCATGGGAATACCAGCTTCCCGCAAATCTTTCCAAGACTCTAAAATCGGCGGTAAAATATGCTCTCTCGCGTCATAAGGCAGCTGATCTAAGAACCAGTAAATTAACGAACCATCTACCATTGCTAGGGTTGGAATTCTTTCTGTCGAGGTAAGAGAGGGGGCAGAGGGGGAAGAGGGGGAAGAGGGGGTAGAATTTTTTTCAACTTCCCTTTGTCCCCTTTCATCTGCCCATCCCTTTCTCCCATTTCCCTTGCCGGTGGCTGCGATAGCTAATTCTGATAACACCACTGCTTCAGAAGCAGTACGTCGGTAACTCATCCACTCCTCGGTTCTAATTCCCCATTGACGAGACATGTATAAATCTTCTGGACGGTAGAATATCTCCGGAATACTATCTAGTATCGGGTGCTTATTTTGTCCGTAATGCAGTACTACTCTACCGATATTAAGCAGATAACAATAAGCAATTTCGTGATGGTTGGGAGCAATTTGGGAACCGTCAGTAGCAATCACAGTATGAGTTTTAGGAGGAACCATGATATCAATACAGGTATGTAGCGGTTCCATCGGAGTCGCATTCGCAAACAAAATGCGATCGCGCCATTTTTGTTGAATTTGAACTAACTCATTTTGATTATCAAAAGCATACTCAAGATGTTTCATCCCCAACTGCAAACGTTGACGATTCGCTTCAGCTTCTTGAGTCAAATGTTGACTCAAACCACGCATTTGTCCAGCAAGTTTACTTAAATCAAGCATAATCAGTTAGGAGTTAGGAGTTAGGAGTTAAGAGTTAGGAGTTAGGAGTTAGGAGTTAGGAGTTAGGAGTTAGGAGTTAGGAGTTAGGAGTTAGGAGTTAGGAGTTAGGAGTTAGGAGTTAGGAGTTAGGAGTTAGGAGTTAGGAGTTAGGAGTTAGGGAACTAATAATTCCATTCCCCATGCTTAATCCCCAATGCCCAATCCCCAATGCCCAATCCCCAATTATTTTTGCCATTCATCAAAGTCTTGGGTAAATTGATCTAGCGATATTAGGTTAATTCGCATATCTTTTTGGGCATTTTCTCTTTCTGTGGCAGTATTATAACCCCAGTCGCAAAGGAACAATTCAACGTCTTCTAAATCTTCTTGCTGCTTAACTTTTTGTAATGTTTTGATTCTATCTTCTAGAAACCATAGACTAACTGATAAGTTGTTAGATTCTTGCTTCAATTCTCGCAGTATTTCATATTTAGGACGCTTTTCTTCTTTGCCAAAAATGGCTTCTCTGGGTAGATCGAAGCCTGATTTTTGTAATAGTTCTTTGACAAAACGTCCTTCTTTAGTTGTAACTATATATAGTGCGGTTTGAGTATTATAAATATTTTGAATTCTTTGAATTACTCCCGGATAAAACTTGTGCATATCCAGCCAACCATTCTTATCGCTGGCTATCCATTCATCGCGCTGTGTATCTAAACTGAAAGCAATTTCTTGGGCTGCAAAATCACTTTGACGAAGAATTTTTTGAGATATATCATGCCATTCGAGCAAAATTTTATCTTCTTCAAATCCTTCTAATAATGCTTTAACTAAAACAGGCATTTCCCAGCCAGTTTCAATTACTGGACGAAGACGATAAAATTTATTAGCTATTTCTTCTGTTTGGGTTTGGTTTGCACAAGGCCAAAATTTGCAATAAGTACGCCAAGCAACTTGAAAGTATTCTATAAGTCCGTTACAGATTACACCATCAAAGTCGAGAGCTAAAATTGTCGGGCTAATAACGGTCATTTTCTAAGTTTACGAAACTGCTTTTGTAAGCTTATCGAATTTATAAGGAATCTGTGCTTTTATTCTTGAAATTGTACTACCATAAAAAAGTTAGAATTAATATAAATTCGTTTGATAGTTTAAGAATTAGTTGTCAACGACCCCGCTCTAAAGAGACGGGGCATCCAGCCTAAGAAATGGTAGTCCCAAGTTGACCAGACTTCCGTTAACGGCAAGCGTTAAAGAACCTACCAAGGAATGCGTAGCTAGTTCCTTGCTCTAGAACTAAAAAGTTAAACATCTTTAAAGGGGTTAAGGAAGTGCTTTTTAGATAGTTACCGACCGTTAACAATGTCGAAGCTAACTTTACCCATCTTATGGAGTATGCAGCAATGCAAAACTATGTATTTGTAATCGACCAAAATAAACAACCACTTAATCCAGTTTCTCCTGCAAGAGCAAGAGAATTATTGAATAAAAGAAAAGCAGCAGTGTACAGACAATATCCGTTTACTATTATTCTCAAACATATTGTTTGTAGTCCTAACACTAAAATATTAACTTTAAAACTTGACCCTGGAAGTAAATTCACAGGAATTGCATTACTTGACAGTGAAAATGTTATTTGGTGTGCAGAATTAGAACATCGAGGTTATCAGATAAAAGACGCTTTATTGTCCCGCAGACAATTAAGAAGTAGCCGCAGAAGCAGAAAAACTCGGTACAGGAAACCACGCTTTGAGAACCGTAAGCGTAAAGAAAACTGGCTTCCTCCAAGTTTAGAACATAGAATCCTAACAACTGAAACTTGGGTAAAACGTTTAATGCGATATGCAGCAATATCTGAATTATGGATTGAAAAAGTAAAATTCGATATGCAAAAAATGCAAAATGCAGAGATATCTGGCATCGAATATCAGCAAGGAACCTTATGGGGTTATCAAGTACGTGAATATCTACTAGAAAAGTGGGGTAGAGAATGTACTTATTGCGGTAAAAAAGATGTTCCATTGCAGATAGAACATATTCATCCAAAATCAAAAGGAGGTAGTAACAGAGTAAGTAATTTATGTCTAGCTTGTGAAAAATGCAATCAAAAGAAAGGAAATAAATTCGTTGAAGAATTTTTGAAAAAGAAACCGGACTTACTCAAGAAGATTAAATCTAAAGCTAAAAAACCGCTTTTAGATGCTGCCGCAGTAAATGCAACTAGGAATAAGTTAGTAAAAGTTTTATCCAATTTATTGCCCACCTTAACTGCGACAGGAGCGCAAACTAAATATAACCGAACTAGGTTAAAGCTTGAAAAACAACATTGGATTGATGCGGCTTGCGTTGGTGATGTTAACAATATAAAACTATTGACTAACCAACCATTAAAAATAAAGTGTAATGGTCATGGAACCCGACAAATGTGTCGTACTGATAAATACGGTTTTCCTGTAAGATATGTTCCTAGAATCAAATTTGTTAAAGGTTTTCAAACTGGTGACATAGTAAAAGCTATTGTCACAACAGGTAAAAAATCTGGTAACTACATAGGAAGAATTGCAACTAGAAGTACTGGTAGTTTTAATATTTCAACCCGTGGAAAATTAGTACAAGGCATCTCTTATAAATACTGTAAAACTATTCATAAAAAAGATGGATACTCTTATGCATTTTGATATTTATTCAAGGCGAATAAATGAGCCACTGCGTTGGGCGGGTTCCCCGACTTGTAGCAAGTGGCGTTCGCCCGTGTCGTTTTTCCTCTTCGCTCGTGCATAGACGAAGTTTCCAAACTCCCGGAGGTCTTTAGATGAATAATCCACCTTGAAAATTATACTTAACTTTATTTATTTAGCCCCCTTTTTTAAGGGGGTTGGGGGATATTCTACAATTCTTCAGTAATCTTCACTTCTTTAGAAAGATATTTAAACCAAGTAAAATACAAGGCGATCGAAAGCACGATAAATACTGCTAAGAGAGTACCAAAAATATCTCCACGCTTCATCATAAAGCTGATTCCTAACATAAACAAAGTCAATTGCCAGGGAATCGCAATCAATGTAGAAACAATATCGCGACGATTTTCATTTTTGATTTTCTGTTGAATATTAGCTGGAAGATTTTTCTGCACTATTCCCCAAAAACCAAATGGTCTGGTAACTTTATAGAAATTATCTATTACCTGTATATCAGTCGCATCTGTTGTAAATGTACCGATGATGCAGCCAATCAACGAGGAAATACTGGGGATAAGAAACAAAGCATATTCTGTATATTCGGGTTGAATAAGATCGTATGTTGTCGCTGCTTTCGTAAATATGGCTGCTAACATTCCCATTGCAGTACCAACAGCGAATCCATAACCGTTAAAGCGCCACCAATACCACCTTAAAACTAAAGGAATTGCTAATCCCGCACCCAATCCCAAAGTTAACCATCCCCAAATTTCGTTGATATTTTTAATTTGGTAACTAAATAGCATTCCTACAACTACAATTACCACCGATGCTAAACGACTTTGGGTAATTAACTGTTGGCTGGATGCTTCTGGTTTTAAATATGCTTGATAAATATCTTTTACCCAATAAGCGGCGCTAGAGTTGATAATAGAATCAAAAGTAGACATCGCCGCCGCAATAAAACAAGCTATCAACATTCCTTTAATTCCTACCGGCACGTATTCCCCAATTACTCTAGGTAAAATCAATTCTGGATCTGGTATAACTTCTTTAGTTGTATTGTAATGAATGCCCAACATTGCAAAAGCAGTCACAAGTGGCCATCTGAATGAAAGTAGAAAAATCCAAAATAAAGAAAGTAAACCCGCTTCCCTATCGCTTTTAGCAGCAAAGTAACGTTGCACCATGTAACCACCACCTCCCCCAATTCCTGCCATACATTCTTTTACTAAATAAAAGAAAATTACTCCACCAAATAAATTGAATGCGGAATAGTCTCCA
>JBCCLY010000369.1:0-4890 GCA_039026655.1 Cyanobacteria bacterium P01_C01_bin.38
AAGTATTGGTGTCGAATTACTCGCCGACCCCAAATTATTCTTTCTAGACGAACCTACTTCCGGACTCGATCCCGGCTTGGACAAAGAGATGATGCGGCTGCTGCGGGAGTTAGCAGATCAAGGGAGAACGGTAATATTAGTTACTCATGCTACGGCTAATATTGAAGTTTGCGACAGAATCACCTTTATGGGTAGAGGTGGCAAATTATGTTATTACGGCCCTCCCAATGAAGCGCTAAATTACTTTGAAATGCCATCGAACGAATTAAAATACTTTTCCGATATTTATATCAAATTAGACCAAGGAGGAAGTCCTAAAGAAGTTGTAGAAACAGTAGAATATTGGTCGCAAAGATATCAAGATTCACCATACTTTGAAAAATATGTTGGGAATTTACTAAAGCCAGGTAAAGATACTAAAAAGAAACCTGATCGTAAAATTTATACCGGCATATCTCCATTCAAACAGTTGATATTACTTACCCAAAGATATTTTCAACTAGTGGCTAGAGATAGCGCCAGTTGGATATTTGCCTTGATATCCGGCCCAATTGCGATCGCGTTAACGGCTTGGATATTAAGAAACGAAACTCCTCTAGGTAAATTAGATCCATTGGAGATTACTCAAGGTCCTTTAGCACTCAGAGTTTTATTTATCTTTGCCTGTATTGGTATCTGGGTAGGACTTTCGAGTTCGGTAAGGGAAATTGTCAAGGAATCTGCTATTTATGCCAGAGAAAGGTTGATTAATTTAGGTTTACTGCCTTATTTAGCTTCTAAAGTGGTGATTCGTTCCGGTTTAACCTTTTTACAAACTTTATTAATTGTTATCACAGTTGTAATAGGTTTTGAATCGCCAGAATATAATCTCATGCCTTGGTCGGTAGGCTTAGGAATCACAACATTTTTAACATTATTAGCAAGCGTTAGCCTCAGCTTGATGATTTCCGCAGCAGTCAAAAACGAAAACGAAGCCAACAGCATACTCCCCTTGATAATGATTCCTCAGATAATTCTTTCCGGAGTGCTATTTAAATTAGAAGGATTATCAGCAAAACTAGGCTGGTTTACTATTAGCAGATGGTCGATGGGTGCTTACGGTGCTTTAGTTGACGTTAACGCAATGGTACCAGAAGCAACTCCTGGGGCACCTTCATTAGACGATATTTTCGCCACATCCTCAGTGTATGACGCGACTTTCAACAATTTAGGATTGAATTGGGGAATTCTAGGAATTCATACTTTGGTTTATTTGATTATTGCCTTAGTGTTACTCAAGCGGAAAGATATAGTTTAGGTATTAGGGAATAGGGCATAGGGCATGGGGGATTGGGCATTGAAAATTGGTAATTGGTAATTGGTAGTTGGTAATTGGTAATTATTCTTCCCCATCTCCCCCTCTCCCCCCTCTTCCCCCTCTTCCCCCTCTCCCCCTCCTCCAACAACTGGATGCAACAGGGAAGCCTACCTTAAACTAGAGTATGGGAGTGTAATTATTGACTCTTGCACTAAATCATGGTAAAAACTATTCTTTTTTTGGAGTAAATAAAAAATGAGTGGAGTTGTCGCTGGTTTACTTATTGTTGCTTACGTAGGTGGTGTTTGGAAGTTTTGGACTGGATTTAGAAGAACTAATTTTAGCAACAGCTTAACCAATCGTCTTGTTTTATCACTACTATGGCCAGCTTGCTTTGTTGGTAGTAAGTCCTATCGTAGAAATTTTACAAAAGCCCTCAAAGGTTAGCAATTCTTTTAATGTTTCCACAAAATATATAAGAAACAAATAAAATTGTCAGAAGTATTAAATCTCTGGCAATTTTTTTATCAATTACCAATTACCAATTACCAATCCCCAATCACCAATTACCAATTACCAATTACCAATTACCAATCCCCAATCCCCCATGCCCTATGCCCAATTACCTATCTTTTCCGCTTTCTTTTAATAACTTGCTCGCGTACTTGCTGATTTATTAAGTAGCCAAAACCAGCTTTTTCTAAACGATGAACAAATTCATCATGATTATTTTCTAATGCTTTAGCAGTGGCATTAATATTCCAATTATGTTCGGCTAATTTACTTAGCAAATAAACCCGTTTAGTTTGTGCGTTAGATAAACGAAAGGTTTTCAAATATTCTAATTCTCCATTTTCTCTAACAATTGCTTCTCCAATATGATTTTCTTCTTTAAGCTTTATATCAGTAATAAAACGCTGCAATCTAAATGGGGCAGCATTGTAAACTATTTTAGATTGCAATTGACGACCTAAAATTCCTTCAGCCATGAAACCTTGAAAAGATGCCCAATCAGTTCGCATTTTTTCTATAGCCGATCTTAAACTTGCTAAATCATTAATCTTTGATTCATCTACAGATACATCCATAGGAAAAGTTGTATCGTACATCAAACCGTATTGAAAAATTAATTCGCCGTAGAAATCTTCTAATAAACTCGTGTGGAGCAAACGATAATCTTCTGGAGTCGGAACAACAAAAGCCGATGCTAAAGCTTCTGCAACAAAAATCAAAACTCCTACTTGTTTAGGATAAATTTCAAATACTCGTAAAGCATCTTCCAATCGGGCAATATAACGTCCTTCAACAGCAGTTTCGTAACGACAACCTAACCCATGCGAAAGAGCATACTTGGAATATTCGCTCCAAGCGATATTAGGGCCAGAAAAAAACATTGAAAGAAAACCTTCCATTGCCAAATGTAGCGGTAAGAATCTTAATTGATTATTTGACTCTCGCTTTCTCATCCGATGCATTAAACGCACGCCCTTCAAACCACAATTAACCTGTTCGCCATCGGATTTTGATTTATTTATTTGTCCTCCAAAAGCAGCTACCGGGCTACCATCATCAGTCCAAGACATCACTAAACCATGAGGAACGTAAGAATAATAATTAATATTTTTTTCTAAAGAAACAACAGTCAAATCTTCATTATAAGAACGTTTAATTAAACGTAAATCACTACGTACATTGCGTCTGAGCAACGGCACAATTCGCACGGCACCGCGCACTTGAGAAGGAGCAATTTCTAATCCTTGCAGCGAGATATTGGTTAGTAAATTCTTTTTTTGTGCCACGGTATAAAAGTTAGGAGTTAGGAGTTAGGAGTTAGGAGTTAAGAATAATAATTTTCATTCGTTCGTAGTAGGGACTTTAGTCCTCATAAGCTAGGATTTAATAAGCTAAAGCTTTTACTACGAACTTCTAAATATTCTTCTAATTCTGATAAAGAAGCAGAGCCATTTGCAAATTGAGCAAAACCCAACATTGTTGGTAAATCTTGTGCATCTCGCAATCCTACTGTGGGAATATCAGGAGATAATGAACGCACGGAAAAGTCATCGGAGTTGAAAACCGGATTGCAATGAACTATTGATGTACGATTATCAGGATCTAAACGCTTCCGAAAAATACTTAATACTTGTGCTGCTCCCAATGGTGGAGCGTTTTCGCAACCATCGGATACAATCACTACTAAGTCTGCACCCCATTCCAATGCATCTAATAAAGGTGTTGCTAAATCGGATTGTCCGTGAGGGCGTACTTGCAATGGATCTTTTAAAGGTAGCGTCCAAAAATCCCGATATTCTTGAGATGCGGTTTTTAACAAGTAGTGAGTAGCTAAAGCAACACCTAATGGACGACGGCGCTTTTCGGAAGAGCCGTAACTTGAGTAGCTGCAATCTAAAACTGCTGCTACTCGCTGTAATTTCATTGGTGCTTTATTATTTATTTTTTGAGCAGATTTTTCTAGAGCAAGATTAAGAATATCCCATTTTTGCTTTCGAGTTTCCAGAGGTAAGGAAAGAATATATAAAGCTAATTTGGTTAAAGCAAGTCGAGCTAAATCCAAATCAATTTTTATTTGAGCGCTTTCACCCGCATTTTGAAAACGTAATTTTTCATTCAAAGTCATCCTTTCTTGGATGCGCGACAAGAAAACTTCTCGTTTAATTTTATGCTTTGCTGCTAAACCTTCAGCAACGGTAAAAGGCAATTTGTAAACTGCTTGGGCACTAAAATGAGCTTGGCGAAAGTTTTCAAATAATTCTGTTTGGTATACTTTTTGCTTCCAGTTACGAAACAGAAAATTACTTAATTCTCCTTGAAGTTTCAGATGTGCGTGACTAACTATTGCTCGTACCTTAGAACGATATTTCACCGCATCAAAATCAATATTACGACGATAATTGACATAATCGCGGGCGATCGCCCGACTGCGACGGTTGTTAATTTTGCGTTGTCTCAACTGCTGCAATACTCCCCAAGCACGCTGGGTTGGTAATTGTTGCAGCGCCCAAGCAATCAACGCACCTTCTTCTTGCCGATGTTGTGGAGATGTATTTTTTCCTGTAGCCAATAAGTTCAAAATTATTTGTGCTTGATTAAAATGATTTATTCCGGCTGTCAAAGTTCGAGCATAAAGCAATCGGTAATTACCTAAAATATATTGATGCAAAAAGTCAATTGAAACCTTCTGTCCGTAAGCATCATCATAAAATTCTCGTTGCCCCGTACAGGATAAACAAGCATTAATAAACATAACCAAATCTTCCCGCGCAACAATTTCTGCACGGTTATTTGAAGTAGAAATCATGAGAGTGGGGAGTAGGGAGTGGGGAATGGGGAATGGGGAATGGGGAACAGGGAACGGTAAAAAGATAATACTAATAAATGTAAATAATCTGATTTGTAGTGCGGGCATCTTGCCCGCTAGAAAAATCTAAATCCTAAGTAGGGAGTAGGGAGTAGGGAGTAGGGAGTAGGGAGTACGGAATGGGGAATGGGGAACAGGGAACGGTTAAAAAAGAATACTAAAAAATGTAAATAATCTGATTTGTAGTGCGGGCATCTTGCCCGCTAGAAAAATC
>JBCCLY010000370.1:0-4880 GCA_039026655.1 Cyanobacteria bacterium P01_C01_bin.38
ACTTGGCAAACGCCGAGCGTTCCGAGATTTCGGTCGTTGAATATCCCGACGCACTCATGCTCAGGGTCCGCACATTCGCTGTTGGAGCAGCAAACTACGAACGAATTACACCATCGAAAGGTGCTGTTTTTATTTTTTCAGTACTTACGCAATTGTCATAATACCGGGCTGGTGCGTGACACTGAATACATTGTTACTACGTTCGCAGTTGCTCAAAGTGTCACAGCACCCTACAAGAAAAATGTGCCGGTTGCGTAAGTGCTATTTTTATCAAAGCAATTATCTATGGAAACTCCTGATTCAAACTCGATGAATAAGACTGATGATGTTGTTGCTTATAACGCATCAAGTGAAGCTGAAAATTCACAGCCCGAAGAGAATAGCGGCAATTGGAATTGGGATTTTGGCAGTAATGATGCTGTTGAAGTTATTGACGAAAATTTAATCATTGGTAACAATCAATCGATAATGAGCGATGGTACCACTTATGAGGAATTTACATCACAAGCCAGAAACGATATTTTTAATAAAGTTGACTCTGTATTCGATAAGCTACGCGAAAAATTTCCTTTAGATAAAACTGATAGTAATTCAGATAAAGAAAACCCCTTTGCTAACGGTAATAACCCGTTTGGTGAAGGTGAATTTCCTTTACCGCCAGGTTATTCAGAATCCTCTCAAGATGAAAACTCCTCCGAAGAAGCACAAGTAAACGATAATACTTCGGGTAATAACCCCTTTGGCGGTGGTGCTGGCGGTGAAAACAACCCGTTTGGCAGTGGTGCTGGCGGCGGCAATCCTGTAGCAGGTGGCGAAAATCCATTTGCAGGTGGAGAGGGAATGTCAGAGCAATCATCCTTTGATGTTTCAAGTTTCATGTTTGGCGATAATTTATCGTTCATGAATGGCGACACTGAAGGTGGCACGGGAAATAGCGGTATGCCTTCTTCATCATCTTCAGAAACTTTGAGAAAAGTCTACGATACTCTGACAAGATTTGCTTCCGATACTACCTATCCAGGGTTTGCGAATGGTAATCAGTCGCCTTTAAAAACATCCGACGATTTATTAACGCTGTTCCGAAATGATATGTTCACTAACAATAATAGTGGCAATTCTTTCGAGCAGTTGATGGATGAAGATAGCCCACTTTCAGCAGATGGGAAGATGGCTGAAAATATGGATATCATTGAAGCTGCTATGGATGGGCTTTTACCCTTCAACGGAACCGAAAACGTATTTAATACTCCTGAAGGCGAAATTCCCATTGGTAACGGCAACATTGATGATGGTAGCGATAACGCCGTTATTGGTAACGCTAACCGAGACTACGGAGACTTTAACGCTACTATCGGTAACGGTAACTGGAATTGGGATGGTGCGACTAAAAACTCAACCGTTGGTAATGGTAACTGGCATTTAGATTTTAGCGATAATAATAACACTCTTGGTAACGGTAACTGGCATTGGGAAGACAGCGACAATAACTCAACTTTGGGTAACGGTAACTGGGCGTTTGGAGATAATAACTCGACTATTGGTAACGGTAACTTTAACTTTGGTAATAATAATACCGTAATAGGTAACGGCAACTGGGTTTATACCGATAACAGTATTGTAATTGGTAATGGTAACTGGTCTGTAGTTATTGATAAATCAGCCGATGGTGCTGACGAATTCCTTGATGATTTCAATGCCACAATGGATTATGGAGTTGGAATTAAGAATGCTACCGATAGTTTGGTAGATGGCTTGATAGGCAAAATGGCTGGTATGTTAATGCCTTTAACAGAAGACTTAGGTGATTCGGCAATGAATACTTATAACGAACTGTTTAGCTAATAGTCTTTTCCATAAATAATGAGTTTATAGTTGGCGATTTATCGCTTGGATTTAGGACTAAAGTCCCAACTACGAATCTTGCAGAATCATTAATACGGGCATCTTGCCCGTTTTTTTATTGATTACTTGATTGCACTTCAATTACTGTTGTATAAAATCGAGGTTCAACTGATTCTATTGCTTCAAAAAATTCCTGGTTATGTAAGTCTTTAAATTCTTGATTTTCGCGTAATTTAGCTACATTTTCCTCGCTTTGCCATCGGGCGATCGCCGTTACCCTAGTTCCATCATTACTTTGTAATAATTCCGCACTAATAAAACCGGGTTGAGTGCGGACAACTTGTTGATAAACTCCCTGAATATTTTGTAAAGCCTGCTGTTGTTTGTCAGGTTTTACTGTAAATATGTTGATGAATGTAACCATGATATAAGGTTAAAGGTTAAAGGTCAAAGGTCAAAGGTTAAAGGTTTAATTGGGAGCATCCCTGCGGGTGTAAATTTATTTTTTTGTAGTGCGTTAACGCAGTGTTTCCGTAAGAAAATGCATCTTGCTCGCTTGATATACATAGCGAGCAAGATGTATGTCCTCCGGACACGCTTCGCTAACGCACTACCAAAGTTTCCTATATTTTTTAAGGTTGGACTATTTCGCGTATATCTTAAAATAAGTTTTTCTATAATTTGAAATAACAGCGACTGTTGCTTTAATATTGATGTGTTGAAATTTTCAACTAACTTATGAAAAGTCAATATAAGTTTGCTCAATTCTTTATCTGCAACTACTGGTGTAGAAAATAATGGTAAACCTCGAACGTGCTTAATTGTTTCTTGAGTGAGTTCTTTTAATAGACTTGTATTAATTCGTAATCCATGAAATCTACAATTTATTTGACTATTAAAACTAGCTTTATGTACTTCTCCAGGTTGAGTTAAAGTAAAACTTAAAGGAGGAACGATGAATTTGCTACCTTGATAATCAAATTTCCAATTGCTACCCTGCATAATTGTTATTTCAAGCTCTTCGTGAAAATGAGCGGGAAGGCTAAAAGCAGAAGCATCGCGATAGGCAATTTCAATATTGTTAATATGCTGAGGTTGCCAAACCCGTCGCTGTTTGTAGATTGCGTTTGCGTTCATAGTATTCAAGAAGATTTTATTTGGAGTTATGGCGGTTATGAAGCCGAAATTCCGATTCCGACGATTATGAATTTATTGGGTTTAGTGGCGATCGCTCTATCAAAACTGATTTTCTCTCGCTTCTATTAAATATGCACGATAATTAAATAATGAAGTCGGGATGGATTGGGTGCGGCGGAATTTTGATAGTTTTACTAGGGTTGCTCAACCGAATTTTTCACTGTAAATGTTCGCAAAAATTGATTTTACTTAATAAATCGTAACTTTAGTCACCTAATTGAATCAATTTACAAAAAATCATCACAAACATTCCCCAGTTAATTTTTTTTGTGTGAAAATGGTTTGTAATACCTGCGTATTATGACGAATCGAGTTGCGATAATGGCCCGTGGAGATAAAGATGGCAATCCAAAAAACTAATTTTTCACATCTTGGCTATAAAGTTAACAAGGAATTAGGAAAAAATCATTTCGGGGGACGTATTACGCACCTTGCTGAAGTGGAAAGCGACAAAAAACAAGTAGTAATCAAAGAGTTTCGTTTTGCAGATGTGGGTGCTGATTGGTCGGGTTTTAAGGCTTACGAACGCGAGATAGAGGTACTCAAGCAGTTAAATCATCCGCGTATTCCGAGCTATTTAACTTCATTTGAAACACCACAAGGGTTTTGTTTGGTACAGGAATATAAAGACGCGCCATCATTGGCAGCCCCAAACAAATTTACCCCCGAGCAAGTTAAGCAGATTGCCATATCGATTTTAGAGATATTAGTTTATTTGCAACAGCGCAACCCGCAAATTATTCATCGGGATATTAAACCAGAAAATATTTTAGTTGATAAAAATCTTAACGCTTATTTAGTTGATTTTGGGTTTGCCAAAGTTAATAGCAATGAAGTTGCACTTAGTAGCGTAGCTTCGGGAACTCCTGGTTTTATACCTCCGGAAGAATATTTTGGTCGTGATTTAACCGAAGCATCCGATTTATATAGTTTAGGCGTAACGTTGATTTGTTTGCTTAGCGGTACTCGTTCGGTTAATGTTGGTAAATTAATTGATGATGAATATCGTTTTGATTTTAAGTCTTTGCCATCAAATATTCACCCGAAATTTATAGAATGGTTGAATAAGATGGTTGAGCCAAATATCAAGCATCGGTTTGCAAATGCAACTGAAGCCTTACAAGCATTAAGATCGATACCCGCTATTTTAAAATCAAAATCACCTGAAAGCAGAACCTTAGCTCAAACTCTTGCACTTCCCGCACTGCTTTGGGTAGCGATTGTCGGAACTCAAGGTATTCAAAAATCTACTGTTTCTCAACAACGTATAATTGGAAGACAGCAAGAACAAATTTACCGTCTTCGCCACAGATTAGAACAAATTGAAGACAAAATATATCGGACAAGTAGATTACAAGAACGATTTATAGAGCGCCAGCAAGCAAGTTTACAAGACAAATTATACAAAACCAAAGAATGCGACAACTGTGACTTGCAAAAAGCAAACTTAGCTGATGCTCAGCTAAAAGATGTCAGCCTCAAAAATGCCAAATTAGAACATACTAATTTGGTAAATGCTAATTTACAAAGCAGTGATTTAAGCGGTGTAAATTTTCTCGGAGCAAGACTCAGAGGTGCTATGTTAAAAAATGCAAATTTATCACGCGCCAACTTAAAACACGCTAATTTAAATAATGCGGATTTGCGTGGAGCAGATTTGCGAGGTGCAAAATTTGATTTTACCGGGCTTTATGGTGCAGATTTAAGAGGTGCTAACTTGCAATATACCAACCTCGACGGTATTAATCTCACTCATGCCAAACTAAAAGGCGCAATTATGCCAGACGGTAGCGTACATCCGTAAAGTTAGGATTAAAAGGTAATAGCGTTGCACCATTTTA
>JBCCLY010000371.1:0-4874 GCA_039026655.1 Cyanobacteria bacterium P01_C01_bin.38
CGTAAATTAGCAGAAGCCAAAATACGCTTTATGGAAATGCACAATTTTCGACTAGAAGAATCAGCGCGGTTAAAATCGCAAATTTTAGCGGTATTATCCCATGAATTGCGAACACCTTTAAATGCAGTTATAGGTTTTTCAGATTTACTTTTACGGTTAAATAAAACTCAATTTACACCTCAGTCTTTAAATATAGTAGAAACAATTCTCAAAAATGGCAAAGAGCTATTAAAATTGATTAATAATATGCTTGATTTTGCCAAATTAGAAGAAGGCAAGCTTACTATTAATCCGCAAAAATTTAATATTAAAGAATTAGTCAAAAAAATTACAGAAGAATCCTGTATTTTTGCAAATCGGAAAAATATCGGTTTAGAAGTTCATATCAATATTAAAGACATTGTAGTTATCAACGATCCAATTCGTTTACAGCAACTGCTAACTAACTTAATAACTAACGCCATTAAATTTACAGAAGAAGGTATCGTATCAATAGAATTAGAAGAATTAGGATCGGATAAAATAATTATAACTATTAAAGATACAGGTATTGGAATTTCAGAAATAGATTTAGAATACATTTTTCAAGCATTTCGACAAGTGAATCAAACTAAAACTCGTACTTCTCAAGGTACGGGATTAGGATTAGCAATAGTCAAAGATTTACTAGATTTAATGGGAGGAAGCATTACTGTAGAAAGTTTGCTCGGTGAAGGTTCGACATTTCGCGTAGAGTTGCCTCGAATAGTTGTTAGTTGATAGTTGATAGTTGATAGTTGTTGGTTGTTCACTGTTCACTGTTCACTGTTCACTGCTCACTGTTCACTGCTTCCCCGATTCTTAATTTAGCAGAGCGAGCGCGAGGATTATTTTTGATTTCTTCTTCTTCGGCAATAATCGGTTTTTTGGTTAATACTTTTAACGATGAAGAATCTTTAAAACTGTGTTTTACTATTCTGTCTTCTAAGCTATGAAAACTGATAACAGCAAATTTACCACCTTCAATAAGTGCATTCGGTGCTTTTTCTAAAAGAGTTTCTAAAGATTTTAATTCATCATTCACTACAATTCGTAAAGCTTGAAAAACCCTGGTTGCAGGATGAATTCTGCCATAACGATATTTTTTAGGAACAGAATAAGATATTGCTTCAGCTAACTCAGTTGTAGTGTGAAACGGACGCTTTTCCACAATACGTCTGGCGATGCGTCGCGATAACCTTTCTTCGCCATACTTAAAGAAAACATTTGCTAATTCCACTTCATCCCAATGGTTTATTGCTTCAGCAGCGGTTAAAGATTGCCTTCTATCCATCCGCATATCTAATTGTGCTTCGTTGCGAAAACTAAAACCCCTTTCCGGATTATCAAGATGGTAAGAACTAACTCCTAAATCTGCAATAATACCGTCAAAAGTATTCTGGGGAAAATTATATTCAGCGAAATTGCTGCGAACAAATTCGACACGATTTGCAAATTCAGCTAAATTCTTTTTCGCTGCGGTTAAAGCATCTTCATCGCGATCGATCGCCGTAATTCGGGTATTTGGTGCAGCGGATAAAATTAACCGAGAATGCCCGCCACCACCAACAGTTGCATCTAAATAATGCCCGTTTTCGCGTATCTCTAAACCTGTAATTATTTCTTTAGCTAAAACAGGAATGTGTGAAAAAGTTGGTTCTGAATTAGATGCTGTTGGCGATTGGTTAATCATGGTAAATTTGCATTTGAATCTGATTCTTCAATTTCCGAAATACCTATTAATGTAACAGGTGGACGGTTGGGAAATTCAACAACAAGCTTTAACTCACCTCCCATTGCTGCGATATATTTCTGCAAAGTTGAAAGCATCAAATCGGTTCGCTGCTCCAACCGAGAAATATTACCTTGATCGACTTGCAAAAACTCTGCCATTTGTTTTTGAGTCAGCTTTCTAGCTTGTCTTAATTGCTGTCTCGTCATTTCCTCCGCAATCAGCTTTGTTGATTCTTCTTCAATTTTTTTCCGTCTTTCTGGTGATAGCTCTTCTAATTTGTCTTTTAAAGTTTTCCCCATAGTTTATTCTCACTTCTAATCTTGTTGATTTTTTAGTTGAGCTAAGTGTGTGTCAAACCTATCATCGGCTGTTTTAATAAGTTGCTTATAAAAACGATTTTCACTACCACCTGATTTATCGCCTGCAACTAATAATACTGCATTGCGTTTAGGGTCAAATGCAAATGCGACACGCCAAACACCATCGGCTGCTTTAAACCTTAGTTCTTTCATGATATACTCCTTGAGTTTGGAAACCCCGCGTTTTTAAACCGGGGAGGAAAAACGAAACATGCAACTTTAGTTGCAGTGAATGTACTTTTTTCTCGTTACGATTAATCCTGTGGAACGTTGGATTAATTTGACTTTCTTTACTGATACTTGTTCTATTCTTTTCCAATTACAATTGGAAACTGATACTTGAGTTTTAGTATCCCCACTTATCCACCCTCGATAAGTTTTATTCTTTTTAGTTACTTCAACGTAATCGCCTTTTCTTAAATCATATCTAGTTACAGTACCTCCGTATTTACGTCGTTTACTGCCTTTAGTGGGGATAGTTAAATGTAGTTGTCTGCGACTTATTGGAGGTCGAGAAATTATCAAGAAAATTGAATTAGTTAAAGTTAATTCTCCTTTCCACCCCATCGAATTACTATCGATAATCCCATACTTTAACCAGTGACTAGCAGCTAAAGCTATTCCATCAACAGCGTGAGTTTGAGGGATTTTTAAAGACTTATCTCCTTTCTCTTTTTCTAACTTCAGATGTTTGCGAGTTATAGAAGTCTCGAATCCCTCAAGAGTAGAAAATTTAAATAGATGAGAACGTGATTTAAGTTCTTCACAAGCTTTCTTTTGTCCTACCATCGTTGGACTAAAACCTTTATCACCTTTAGCTTTTACTATTTCGTAAATAACATGGGAAATCGGAAATAACCTGTGAATGAGTTTTAAAACTCGTAGTTCTAAGTTTTTATTCGCTCTAATACTTGGAGGTAAACCGCGTTGTTTACGATTATTAAATCGTTTTTGTCGATGGCATCTTTTATTGAAAGATATTTTACGATTTATTCTTCTACCTCTACGATTGCGTCGCATCATTGCACGTTGAGTCATGCGTTTTGTGACGTTTTTAAAGGGTAGTTCAATATGAGCGGTAAGAAGCGTATCTTTTTGTGATAAAACTGCTACGCCGCTAAATAACTTTCCTGGGTCGATACCGACAACTATATCTTGAGTTTTATAGTCACTTGCAGGAGTTACGAGTTGAACGTAGAAAACTCCTAGTTTTGACCATTTACCGATAGCTTTACCTTCTTTAACCCAACGTCTAGCGCGACTTGGCTTTGTCGGCATTAAAGGTTTACCGTTAGAATCTAATACTGGCACACGCATAAAGAGATAATCCTTCGTGTATAGTTTAAGTCCCCTCGCTCAACGTTACTAGGATGTCCTTTCTTCAAGCAACTAAACAAATAGTTTTAGAGATAATCCGAACTGGGGAAGCATTCGGAAGTCTTTACCGAGTAACGTCTCAAAAGAGCTATTCACCTCTTACGTTATAAAGTTTGTTCTTTACAATCCCCGACTCTTTAGAGCAGGGTTAGTGAAATTGCTATGTCGCGAGCCGTTAAGTGTATCAACATGAGGTCGTCCTAATTCGGAACCGAAAACTTGCAATAGACTTAAACGAGCAAATAATTTATCCTGTACTTCTTGTGGCAGAGCATCAAATTCTGGTTCAAAATCTTGATGAAATTCAACAACCCAGTTCATTAAGTATGTACTCAAACACATATATTTTCAAGTACATATTAAAACTGTATGGTTGTATCTAGCAATATTAGATAATTCGTAATGATTGAAGTCTTACAGCATATTTGGTTTTGGTGAAGTACATTCGGACGGGCAGGGATGCCCATCCCACAAGAATTATATCTAGATTGTAGGGTGTGTTACGGCGCGATATGTCTTCGGGAAAGAAAAAAATTAGTTCATGCCGTAACGCACCGCAATATGCCTGATATTAACAACTTAATTTAAAATGGTTCATGATTATTCAAATCATTTAACACCATTTCCGAAGTGTCTTTAGATGGCACAACAGGAATAACCTCAAATTTTGCTAAATCTTGCCATTGCAATATCCATTCTTGAATCAAAAGTAAATCATCGCATTCCATCAACTGAAAACAACGATTTAAATTCACATCAATCCAACTATCTATATATTTCAAACCTTCAGGAAGCATTCTCCCTTCTTTTTGAGAACGGTAATATATTTGTCTTGTTGCGTCATCTTTGAATTTTTCTACAACCATAAATAACATTGTGTTTCCTCATTTAATAATTTTGATTTTTTAACTTTGTATTCAATAGCCTGCGTAGGCAGGCTTTGTAAATGTAGCGATACCCTTATAGGGTATTGCTACAATAGTAGGGTGTGTTGTCGCTCCCACGCAACGCACCATTTTATAAGCTTTGGTGCGTTAGACTGAAGTCGTAACGCACCCTACAAATACTCCAAATTATCAAAGTTATTTTAATAATTTTGAATCATTTTCTTTAAACCACTCCTCTAACAAAAAGATTTTCGTCACAGCATTTAACACGCTTTCATAAGTAACTTTCCCTTCCTGCAACCAACCCGTCCAATAAACTATACAGTTGGCTTGCTGCAATCGCCAAATCGTAGTTAAAGCTTCAATTTCCAACTTTGAAAAATCAATATGTTTTTTATATCCTTTAATAAAAACTTCTATTCTTTCCCAAACCGGAACTTCATTGCCGATACGAGAAAAATGGTCGAGTGCGGCAACAAAATCAAGCAGTCTTAAATC
>JBCCLY010000372.1:0-4824 GCA_039026655.1 Cyanobacteria bacterium P01_C01_bin.38
GCAATCTGGGGTTTAATTTACCTGGGATTATTCGCTTTAGCAATCTATCAAGTTTTACCTTCCCAACGAGAAAATCCCAACTTACGCAAAACTGGATATCTATTAACTATTGCATCTGTAGCTCAAAGTATTTGGGTGTATCTATTTTTATCTCGTTTTTTCGTGCTTTCAGTTATTGCAATGCTGTTAATTCTACTACCGCTAATTACTATGTATCTACGTTTGGGAATCGGAACTACATTTGCATCACGCGCCGAAAAATGGTTTATTCGCTACCCAATCGGCATTTATCTTGGTTGGATAAGCGTTGCCACTATCGTTAATATAGCAAGTGCTTTATACATCAATAATTGGAACGGTTTCGGTATCTCCCCTGAAGTCTGGACTGTAATTATGGTAAGTATTGCAACTTTCCTAGCGGCGATCGCCCTTCTTCAACGTCAAGATATTGCCTACAGTGGCGTGACAGTTTGGGCATTAATTGCCATCGCGATCGAACACTGGGAAAATCCAACTTTGAAAATAGCAGCTTCTGTATGCACTATCCTACTAATCGCCATCGGCTTATTTTCAAAGGTCAAAAGTCAAAGGTTAAAGGTCAAAGGTTAAAACTTAACAATTATTAACTCCTAACTCCTAACTCCTAACTCCTAACTCCTAACTCCTAACTCCTAACTCCTAACTCCTAACTCTTAACTCCTAACTCCTAACTCCTAACTAATGCTAAAGCGATTCCAAATAACTTAATAAATCAGCCATTTCCTCAACGTTGGGCTGAAATTTGGGCATGGGGGGTGTATCGCCGCTGATTACTTGATGAATTAGCCCGTAACGTGATTTACGTTTAGATACGTCTTCTAGAGAGGGACCTACGCTTCCGGTTGCTTCTAAGCCGTGACAGCCAGCGCAGTTAATTTGAAAGATTGCGTGCCCTTGAACGGGGTTTCCTGGCTTAGAGAGTACATTTTTAATATAGGGGTCAGAAGTTCTTACCATATTTACAGCAAAAATGGCTAATAGGATTGCTAGCAAAACCGCTAACGAAAAGAACGCGATTCGCCCCATTAGAGTTTCCGGTTTTAGAATCTGGTTATCCAAAAGGTTTGCTGTCAAAGTCGGTAACTACAAAAATATTTCAATTCCTACACATAGCTTAAAAGTTCTTGAGAGTCTCTGCAAGCACCAATCGCCATTTTTCTCACCCAAAATATGGCTCAAATTCTTTACAGGAGCGCTGTTTGCTAAGTCTTAATGGTAAAATGATTTTAGTAAACAAATATAAAAAATTGCCATAAGGAGGCTACAGTGGTCGAACCTTTACTTGATGGAATGGTTCTAGGTTTAGTTTTCGTTACCTTAGCTGGTTTATTTTACAAAGCTTACGAACAATACAAACGCGGCAACGAACTCGGACTATAACAGTTATCAATTACCAATTACCAATTATCAGTTTCTGGTAATTGGTAAGTATTTCCCGAAAGGGATCGAAACCAAGTCTTAATTTAGTCCTCTTTTTGAGGACTTTTGCTAAAATAGCGGTTTTCAACCATCAACTAGATAGTTAAATATTCACTATACGATCGAATACTTACTATGACTCCGGTTTATATACCGCTAAAATTATTCTCCTAAGCCCCATAATATTCTTGATAACTCAGTTATTAAATAAAAAGCTTCAAACTCCAACCTAATTGATGAGTGTTCCCTACTCCCTACTCCCTACTTGCTACTCCCTGCTTTTTGTAAAAACTCACGGCAGTATTACCATAAACTTTTTCACGGCAGATTTCTAATTCTGGAATTTGTAGAGATGTCCATAATTTGGAATTATGCTCTACTGCGATTTCTCCATTGATATCTAGACAATTGTAGCGAATGATGGCTTCTAAAACAGGTTTATATAAATCGCTTGCATAAGGTGGATCGAAATAAATTCTATCAAACTGCTGTTCGCTTAGTTTGGGCAACTGCTGTAATATATCTCCCTGCAAAAGTTTCCAAATTTGATCGGAAGTTGCCACCTGTTGCCAATTTTGTTTTATAATACTGCAAGCACTTAGTGATTTTTCTATACCAACTACAAAGCTTGCTCCTCGACACAAAGCTTCCGCACCCATAGAACCCGTTCCGGTGCATAAATCTAACCAGCGACAATCTGTAATTTTTCCCTGCCAAATATTAAATATGGCTTCTCTTACCCTTGCGCTTGTTGGTCTAGTTTGCTTCCCTGGTAATGTTTTTAACTGACGATTTCCGTAAATTCTTAGCAAAATGATTTTGATGTCGTTCGGGATTTTAGCTACAAAGCGACAATAGTACTCTTCACTGCCAATTATAAAATATAGCAGAAAACATGAATTTAATTGTTGGATTAAATTTGAATTTTTTGCATTGGCAATCAAATGTAGGATAGGAAGGCAATTAATTAAACGGCTTAAACAGCTATTTTCTCGCGCACCTGGGAGACGAAATTAGAAAGTATTTGTAATCCGACATTAGAGGATTTTTCTGGGTGAAACTGAACTGCGGTGACATTATCATAAGCAACGGCAGCAGTTACAGTTTGACTGCCATGAGTTACGGTTGCAGCCCGTACTTTTTTATCTACCGGATCGACGTAGTAAGAATGAACAAAGTATACCCAAGGTTGTGGGGGTAAATGCTCCCATAAAAGCGACATTGCTTGAGTTATTTCTAATTGATTCCAACCCATATGAGGAATTCTTATTTCTGAGGATGCCCGAAAACGCCTCACTTTTCCTGGAATGATTCCTAATCCTTTTTCAACTCCTTCCTCGGATGATTCAAAGAGAATTTGCATTCCCAGACATATTCCTAAGAAAGGTTTACCGCTAGAAATCACATTCTTAATTGGTTCGATCAAATTTCGTTCTCGCAAACTTTGCATTGCCGGATCGAATGCACCAACCCCAGGCAATACAACTGCCATAGCTCTTTCCAAATCAGAAGGATCTTTTGTAACTTTAGGAGTTGCACCAGCTTTTTCTAAAGCCTTACAAACCGAGTGCAAATTACCCATGTCATAATCAATTACTGCAATTACCGCCATAACCTACTCCCGATAAATTTATAGATGGAGGGTGAACAATTTTCAATAATAAATTTTCAGATGCAAGAAAGTTATTAAACAAACGAACAAATTTTGGCTTATACGTTACAAATAAATTTGTTCTCAAGACTGCCTGCTTAAAATTGCTTTACATAGTTAGATTGTCTCGTTGATTTGATTCTCCTGCTTTGACATTACTGTAAAATTACAACTTGTTAGTTTAAGAGAAATTAAAGAACAGTGAACTTTTAACTCTATGCTATTCTAAGCAGCTCGATCGTGCAAAGTAATAAGCGATTAATTTCAAAAATTAAATGGCAAATATATAAGAACTTACATCTTCACCCTGCTTTTTTTTGAGACTTGAACGGTTACAAACCCTCTTGTTCATCTACTATTGCCGCCATTTTAAATAAGCATCTAATAATTACTATAGTACAGATATATTGCCGTTCAAGTAAATAAAATAGATTTGTACAAACTGTGTTGCATACGACTGTTGATTAAAAGCAATAAACGTGTGTATCGCAATTCTTTCATTGATATCAAACATCGAAGCAGAAATTTATTGTTCATCTGTTTTATTATTCAATTTTAAATAGCTGTTTGCCTAAATCCTTAGATGTTGTATCTTGATGCAAGTTATTATTTTTACAAATAAAAATACCTGTAATTATTGTCAATTAGCGAACAATTAAAAGGGTAGGCGGCACTTTCAACAATAAAGGTGCGTCTTTAATGAAACGAAAAAACCTGTGTTATATGTTATCGTTCTTACTCAATTTTACTATTGCTCAAACTACTACTCCCACCCCCGCACCTGTAGAAGTAGTACAACCACAACAAGTACGTCCTTTACCAGGAAAACTTGATGATGTTCCGGTTTTTAATAGCAATAGTCCGGAATTAGTTCTTAAAGAAGGAATTCTGCTTTCGACATTTCCCAAAAAAGGAAAAGAAGTGTCCGACTCACATCTTAATTTCCCTTTTAAAGGACGGTTTGATATATTTGCCCATCATGTTGCCAAAGCATCCCCACCAGATGATTTAAGGACGTTATATTTAGGGATAATTTTACATAACCCTACTTCGCAACCCGTCACGGTAAATGTATTAAATGCAGCAAGTTATTTAAGTCAACCTGATGCGCCATTTATTGATTTACCATCTCAAAAAAATAATTATTTTGGAACGGTATTTTCCGGTCCTGGAAGTAGGGTGATGAGCGATATTCTTAGAAAACGTCGTCAACCAACAATACCCGATCAATTAATAATTCCACCAGGGGAAAGTCGCATGATGATGAATGCACCCATTCCTGTAAAAGAATTGGAACCGCCGATAAATGGACGTTCTACCTTAATGCGATTGTGGAGCAGCAGTAAAGTATATGCAGCATCTTTAGCAATGTTTGCACCCACCAACACCGACGGAAAGGAACGTGCGCCAACCTTACAAGAGTGGCAAAAGATACTTGATAACGGCGAATTAGCAGGGCCAAGAGATAAAGCCCCTACACCACCAGAAGACATCGATAAACCAATTATTTACGGTAGGGTATCGGGAGTAGCAAAAGGTTCGCAATGGAATTCTTTAGTAACAGATAATCCTAAAAAAACTTATCTAACAATTCCTCAATCGGGTAAAGCTTTTTCCTACGGTATCGCTACCCTACATCGCGGAACATTAGGAACAAATCAAATTCAAAGCGCTAAAATGCTAGCACGCTATCCCGACACCGCATATTACGCTCA
>JBCCLY010000373.1:0-4809 GCA_039026655.1 Cyanobacteria bacterium P01_C01_bin.38
TCCGACAGGACATGCATCTTGCTTGCTATGTATATCTAGCGAGCAAGATGCTCGCACTACAAAAATAAATTTCCACATTTGGGATGCTCCCTTTTTGCTTGCACTCGAAGACAGATTTTAAATGGTAGTGGGAGGATTATGCTCCCAACGTTGCAACAGAGCTATTCGGCTCCTACTACAGAGATTCATTGAAATAACTATAAATTATAAAGACAAGAACTATAAATTATATTTTCAACTTTTAACTCCTAACTCTTAACTCCTAACTCCTAACTCCTAACTCCTAACTTTTAACTCCTAACTCCTAACTTTAAAGACGTAGCAGTGCGCCCCGTCTCTACACTCTTATAAATTCTCCTCCTGTTTATATTCAAGCTTTTCCGGATTAAATTTCTTCATAACGTTTAAATAATATTTTGATAAATTCGCTTGCAGTGGAGGATAATGGTAATTCTTCTGATGGTGAATCTACTAGATAACCCTCAACAGTTGAAGGCGATCGCCATAATTCTAAATGTTCTACAGCAGGTTGTGCGTAAAAGTTATTATCGCCACTACCAAGCAAGCAGGAACTCCAATGCGTGAAGTAATCGTGACTCATGCGATGGATAGGGAAACTACCTATTTTAGGTACCATCCATCCATCTATAGCAATAAAAGCTTTAACATTACCTCCGAAAATCTGCCATAAGCTAGCAGCAGTAATCCCTCCAACAACACCAGCACTGAAGCCAATAAATACAACAGGTGATTTGAGTTCCAGAGCTAAACTATCTCGTAAAAACTGCCAGATATGAAATCCCGATAAAGCAGATAGATTGTTTGCTGGGAATTCCAGTATATTTACAGAGCTTTGATTCAAAGAGCTATTAGAATTTGTTTCTAGTAAACTTTTGATAAAGCTTTTAGTCAAGGTAGATTCGTGAATTCCTGGACAAATAATTACGTTCATCGGAATAGTGAGTAGGGAGTAGGGAGTAGGGAACAGGGAGTAGGGAGTAGGGAATAGGGAATAGGGAATAGGGAATAGGAATATTACGGTAAGTAAGTCGGCACAAATAAACAGAACTATGTTACAGAATTTTTTTTGGCTTAAAACCCTTATTTCTACTGCCTACTCCCTACTCCCTACTCCCTCGTCATAGTTACAATTTTCAACGCCAACCTACTTATTAGTTAATAATCTGAGTTATTGAAGCCTATAGTCGTTGAATAATAGTTTTTTCAGCTTTTTTGTCAATGTGAAGATTATTGGGTTTTATTACTAATACCCTAAACTCCTATCACCTTAACTACTATCACCTTTTCCGTGTGTTCCCCGTTCCCTGTTTCCCCGTTCCCTCTCCTACTACTTAATGCCGCATACCAACTATCTTTTATTTTAAATCTAATCAGAGAATAATTAATGTACGGCCAACACTAAATATTACGGATAAATACAAAAACGTAAATTTTTTTATCGAAAAATAAAGGGGTATGTAATTAAAACCCTACATATATAATATTTAAGATATGCTATCCCCCAGGATAGGATAATTTTCAACACTGAAAAAGTAAAACGTTCTACCAAGGTTGCACAGAGGAATTACTAGTGGTAACTACACCAGAAAAAATCCAACATAACCACGAGCATCTACCAAAACAAAATCGAGTAGCTGTACTACTTATGGGCTACGGTGAAGTAGAAAGCTACGAAGATTTTGCCAACTATAACGAGCAAGCTTTGAATCTACTTACAGCAAAGTTTGCACCAGTACCAACCTGGATTTATCCACCTCTAGCAAAGATGCTGGCGATATTCGATCTTCATGAGTGGGGACATACACACGATAATTTTATTTCACCCCACAACGCCATCTTTGAAAAGCAACGCGCTGGAATTGAACAGCAATTACAGGAGAAATGGGGCGATAAAGTACAGGTTTTCAAGGCTTTTAACTTCTGCGCTCCCCATCTTCCCCATCAAGTTTTAGCCGAAATCCACAATCAAGGCTTTGATAAACTGCTCATTTATCCATTATTAGTAGTTGATTCCATCTTTACCAGCGGTATCGCTCTGGAACAAGTAAATAAGGGTTTATCCCAAATGGCTGATGGTGAAGAGCATTGGCTAAAATCACAGCGCTACATTCCTACTTTCTACAACGAGCCTAAATACATCAAGTTGTTAGCAAAACTTGTAGAAGAAAAGATATCTAGCGAATTAGCTAACGCTTACCTGCCTTCGGAAATTGGCATCGTGTTGATGAATCACGGTTGTCCCCACAAAGCCAAAGGATTCACTTCTGGCATAACCGAATCTCAAATACTTTATGATTTGACACGCGAAGAATTAATTAACCGCTACCCATTAATTTCTGTCGGCTGGTTAAATCACGACACACCTTTGATTGAATGGACACAACCTAACGCCGAGCAAGCCGCTAAGAATCTGATTCAAATAGGTGCAAAAGCAATAGTATTTATGCCCATCGGCTTTGCAACAGAAAATCACGAAACTCTCTTAGACGTACATCACATTATCCATAACGTTGAGAAAAAGCATAAGAATGTAAACTGCATTCAGATGGATTGCGTCAACGACCATCATGAATTTATGATAATGGCTGCTGAGTGGGCAGATTCTCACATCGAAGCATTATTGTCAGAAGAAGCAACAGCAATTAATCCTTCGCAAGCAGTTGCTCATCACCACCATCATCATCATTAATAGGGAATGGGGCATGGGGCATAGGGCATTGGGCATTGAAAAAACCTAGAGCTAAAATTCCCTTTTCCTTTTCTATTCTTTGTTTCTTTCCATATTAAGCAAAATGAACTGTGACTTTAGTTGCGGTTCATTTTGTTTATAAAGCACTAATGTAGAATATCACTAACCGGATAGTACCATTATCAACAACCGCCGGGGGTTGCAAACCCCCGTCTAATAGCAAAAGTCCTATAAATAGGACTAAGTAAAGCTTTCAGCAGGTTTTAAAAATTTAGTTTATTTACTTGAAATAGATTTAAAGGCGCTTATTTAAGCCTAATGAAAACGGTGCGAAATGTTAGATATCACCTACTATTAATCATTCATTGATAATTGATAACTGTTCACTGTTCACTGTTCACTGATAACTGAAAATGGCTAAATTATTTGAATCAATTACTGAAGAATTACAAAAGTTTATTGCAAACCAGCAGATGTTTTTTGTTGGTACTGCACCTTTAGATTCTACCGGACACGTAAACCTTTCTCCTAAAGGTAATAACACTTTTCGTATTCTTTCACCACATAAAGTTGCTTATCTTGATTTAACAGGAAGCGGTAACGAAACATCAGCGCATTTACAAGAAAACGGACGCATTACTTTTATGTTTTGCGCTTTTGAAGGAGCGCCGTCTATTTTGCGTCTTTATGGTAGCGGAAAAACTATTTTACCTAATAATTCAGAATGGGAATCTTTATATTCGCAGTTTCCCCAAATACCGGGAACCCGTCAAATAATAGTAGCCGATATTGAGAGAGTTCAAACATCTTGCGGCATGAGCGTACCTTTATATGAATTCCAAGGGCAGCGAGAAAATTTAGTTAAATGGGCAGCTAAAAAAGGAGAATCAGGAATTAAAGAATATCATCAAAAGAAAAATATCGTTAGTATCGATGGTTTAGCGACTCCTTTGAGTGAAATAAATTAATAAAAGGGAACAGGGAATAGGGAATAGGGAATAGAAGAAAATATTTTTTCGCTTAGATTATAGCGGGCAAGATGCCCGCACTACAATATTTTTTATTAATTGGTAGCATCGCGGGCAAGATATTTATTTGTTTGAAGCATAGCGAGCAAGATGCTCGCACTACAATATTTTTTATTAACTGGTAGCATAGCGGGCAAGATGTTTATTTGTTTGAAGCATAGCGAGCAAGATGCTCGCACTACAATATTTTTTATTAATTGGTAGCATAGCGGGCAAGATGCCCGCACTACAATATTTTTAAAGCTTACTATTTACAACTCCTAACTCCTAACTCCTAACTCATAACTTTCAAATGGTAGTTCAAAACCAGCAATTAACCCTCGAAGAGTTCTTGAATCTTGATCCTGGTGAAGGAGATATTACCTACGAACTCGTTGATGGAAAAGCAATTCCTAAAATGTCACCAAAATTTTTTCACGCTAAACTTACCTTTATTCTTTGTAGCTTGATTAAAAACTGCTGCGAAGATAAAGGAGAAGTATGGGCAGAATGGTCTATAACTTTAATTCGTAATGGACGCGATTGGGTACCAACTCCGGATTTACTGTATGTTTCCTACGAACGTTTACCAAATAATTGGAATGAAAACGAAGCTTGTCCAGTTCCACCAGAATTAGCAATTGAAATTATCTCACCCGGACAAACTTTTGGACAAATGGCAGGTAAAGCCCAAGATTATTTAAATGCGGGAGTGTTGCGAGTTTGGGTAGTAGATATTGAAGACAGAAGCATTAGCATTTTTTATCCAGGTGTAGTATTGAAGAGTTATAGAGGTGATGAAGTAATTACCGATTCTTTGTTTGAAGGTTTAAAATTTACCGTTGACGCAGTATTTAAAAAAGCTAAAATTCCAGCGAAAAATGATTAATTGTAGGGTGCTGTTACGGCTTTATGATTTATCGTTTGAAGTTATATGTTTGATAATGCCGTAACGCACCATCTTATAATTAAATAATCTTTAAAATCAGAATAATTATAAAAATTTATCGAGATGTTTTCAACCAGTTTGCGGTTGCAAACTGCAAGCTAATAGCAAAAGTCATCTTAAGATGACTGCGTAATATTTTAAAA
>JBCCLY010000374.1:0-4808 GCA_039026655.1 Cyanobacteria bacterium P01_C01_bin.38
AATTACTGCTTGGTTGGGTGATAATGGGCATAAATTATTAGGTTTTGTTGGTTTGACGATTTGATATTGTTATTTTTTCGATGGTAAGTGTAATTAGCAATCGTAATCTCACAATACGCTTTGTTGGGTTACGACGCAATTAGAGTTAATTGGTTAATTATGAAAATTTTTGGTGCGTCTAACCCAACCTACAATTACAATTCTTGTGGGATGGGCATCCCTGCCCGTCCGAATCTGCACTTTGTTGGGTTACGACGCAATTTAAATTAATTGGTTGCTCGTTAAATATTATCGTGCGTCTAACCCAACCTACAACTACCATTACTCTTGTAGGATGGGCATCCCTGCCCGTCCGAATCTGCTTGATAACGAGCCGATTTCATCTCTAGATGAGGATATAAAAATGTGTTCTACCGTACAATAAGTATCCGAAAAAAATCTTTTTCAAAAACTTTTAAACTTTCCGGAATTGACATCTTAGTATGAGTATCCTATCTTAGATGAGCGCATTATTGCTTGTTAACTATATTTAACTGGGGGAACTATGGCCCCTATCCTTATATGAAACCTTCAAAAACCCGGTCGTTATGACTGGGTTTTTGTTGTTTAACTATCCTCTAATCAAAAATCCGATCGCAATTCTGACTGGTTATGATAACCTATCTGCAATTAGCTATTATATTTAAGTATCCGACATGACAAAATTAAGGGTAGGTTTACTTTTTGGCGGTGTATCTGGAGAACATGAAGTTTCTATTGTTTCAGCTAAAGCAATTTCGGAAGCTCTAACTGCTGAAGAAAACGCCGAGAAGTACGAATTATTGCCTTTTTATATTAAAAAAGATGGTTCTTGGCAACCCCCCGATGTCGCACGTCAGGTTTTATCATCTGGAGAAGCTTTATCAACTGAATCTAAACCCAATCTTTGGCAATTCCCCACACAAGCGGAAACCGTAGATGTATGGTTCCCTATTCTTCACGGCCCAAATGGAGAAGATGGTACTATTCAAGGATTGCTGAGTTTGATGCAAGTACCCTTCGTAGGTTCCGGGGTTCTAGGCTCGGCTGCTGGTATGGATAAAATTGCCATGAAATCCGTATTTGCTCAAGCAGGATTGCCGCAAGTTAAGTATATGGCGCTAACTAGAGAGCAAATTTGGTCAAATTCTTGCGTCTTCCCCAAACTCTGTGATGACATTGAGCAAACTTTAGGTTATCCTTGTTTCGTTAAACCCGCTAATTTGGGTTCGTCGGTAGGTATTGCAAAAGTGCGATCGCGCTCGGAATTAGAAGCGGCTTTGGATAGTGCGGCAAGTTACGACAGAAGAATTATTGTAGAAGCTGGGGTAAGTGCAAGAGAAGTTGAATGCGCTGTATTAGGAAACGATAATCCCAAAGCTTCTACCGTAGGTGAAATCACTTACGACAGCGACTTTTATGATTACGAAACTAAATATACCAGCGGCAAGGCAGATTTACTTATTCCTGCACCATTGCCAGATCCCGTAATTGAGCAGATAAAAGAAAAAGCAATACAGGCATTTACCGCTCTTGATTGTGCCGGATTAGCACGAGTAGATTTCTTTTATGTAGAAGCTACGGGAGAAATTTTAATCAACGAAATCAATACTCTACCTGGTTTTACATCAACAAGTATGTATCCGCAACTTTGGGGGAAAAGCGGTGTTTCTTTTCCAGAGTTAGTTGATAAGCTCGTTCAATTTGCGATAGAAATCAATTCAGTTTCAGAAAACAATAAGGTAGCTTTAAGTACTTGAAAAACAGTTAAAAAAGCAGATAAAGTAGTCTATATTTCCAAAAAATACTACTTAAATTCAAATAGTGAATACGGATACGTGAAACCTTCGTACTCCAGTACAATCTATATCTTGAGAAGTACAAATCTGAAAAAGGTCATGCAAAACACTCAGAGTGTACAGCAGGAGTCGTCTGAAGTCAAAGAGTCCTCGCCCATTTCAGACCAGAACGAACCAGCAAAGAAAATATACAGGTTTAAAAATGTAGCGATTTATTTATTCGTGCATTACCCCTGGCTATTTTTGGCCGGTGTATTGCTAATGTTTTTGGGAGGAGGTGCCTTATCGATATATAGTTTGGGTTATGTCGATGAAAGTATAAAGCGTAAAGAATCGGAAACATTACAGGCTGAGGTAATACCACCAAAAGCACCTACTGAGACTGAAGAAAGCAAAAATCCTATACCTTTATGGATGGTAGCTGCTATAGCTCTTAGTTGTGCTAGTGGATGCTTAGTGATTCTAAAAGTTCTTAACCGTCCGAAGCAAAAACAAAAAGTTAAGAGGCAGGTTGTTAATCGTAATGAAATACGTATAGCACAGCGACGCTTTCAAGTAATGGAAGCACGTCTACCAAAAAGAAAAACACCACACCGTCCCCCCGGACCTCGTAGAACTCCTATAATGGCTATGCCTCCGCAAAAACCCAAGCCAAAACCTGTAGTCACGGTTTTACCACCAGAACACAATTTTAAGCCGAATCAAGAAAATCAAGATTCTTTGGCTGATGTCATGGATATTCGCAAACAGACAACTTTGTCTTCAATGTTACGTAAGTAGAAGTTAATAGTTCTTCCGTACTTGTTACGCAAATTAAATTTAAAAAAAAGCGAACGAAAGACGGAGAACAAAAAAAATATTGAGGAGTGAAATTCTTAAATAAAGCTAAATGTTGAACTTAATTGGCTAAATCTTACTAATTGTTAAAAAGCTAAGTACTAAGAGTAAAAAATTAAAGAGTCATTATTATCCACGCTTTCGAGAACTTACATCGAGATGCGTGTTTTTTTGTTGGGAATAAGCAGATAAAGGTTCGTAGTAAGCGCTTTAGCGCTCAGATTTAGGACTAAAGTCCCAACTACGAACTCAGCAATATAGTAAAATCAGCTATAAATCAAGCAATTAACGGCTTTATTGCTTTCTTTTCAAAACAAATTAAGAAACCTGCCAAAATGGCAACTCACTTCCAATTTATTCAGTTATCTTAAATCAAGATAAACGACTTCAAGGGTGTTGTTATCAGGGTGTATCACTTTAATAACTAGAGAGGTGATACACTTTTTACCACTAAACTATCTTTTCTTAAAGGGATAATTATCCTAACAAGAGAACTAGATAATTGTCAATGATAAAAATATTAAAAAAATAAAGTTTCGTTTGCTGCATAGGAATACCAACCGCGTACAAATGTTGCGTTGACCCAAAAACAGCCCCCAAAATCAGGGCAATGTTTGTACGTATTCCAAAACGCTTCAGCAGCAAACGCAAGGGTGGGAGTGAATGCTTGTGATATGCATCCTCCCACTCTTATTTTTTGGGGAGATTGTTGAAGTAGAGAGTAGCGAGTAACAAGTAAGGAGTAACGAGTAATAAGTTAAGCCGCCAGGAATGGATGCTAAAGGAGCGGATAATAACAAAGAATTAAGCTTTTGCGTATTTACTTTGTAGACAATAAGCGGACAGGATGTCCGCACTACAATATTTCTATGTTTTTTAATTATATAATGCCGACTGCACATCAGCTTATTATTCTATTTGCTACTCACTACTCACTACTCCCTAGTAACTCTTAACTCCTAACAATTCTCAACTACCAACTACCAATGCCCCATGCCCAATGCCCAATGCCCAATGCCCCATCCCCAATCCCCAATCCCCATTACCAACTACCAACTACCAACTACCAACTACCAACTACCCATTACCTTCTTCCAAAAAACCTGTATTTCTTAAAAATTCAATTGTAGCTACTTCAATTGCATCTGCTGCACCACTTGAAGCATCATGATGGCAATTAGTTAAAAGTTTAAATTGAGATAATGGAAGTCTATTATGTAGCTTTTTTCCATGTTCAAGGGGAAACCAACTATCTTGCTCTCCCCACATAATTAATGTAGGACATTCTATATTAATTAAATTGTCTTGAATTTTAGTTAACCAACTAGGTTTGCCGTTTTGAGAGTTTTCAATTTCTCGTGCGGCAATTTGTAATTCTTGAGCAACTTTAAGAAAAGTACCGGGAAATTCAATATATGGGTAAGTTATCCAAAATACGTTTTCTTGAGTTAATTTAGAAGGGTCGTATAAAACACTACGCCTTTCTATTGCCATGATTTCTCTAATTAATGGTGCAAAAAGGTAGCTCAAACGTAACTTGTCGATCGTTTCAATTAATTCTAAAGGTGTTTGAGCGAGAATTGACATACCCCAATGAGGAAGTTTTTTGGCGAATATGGGAACATTAATCACCATTAACCGAGAAACTAGTTCGGGATATTCTTCCGCGAAGGCAAGAGCAATTAAAGCTCCTAAAGATTCTGATAAAATAGCTACGGGTTCATTGCATAATGCAGTAATAATTCGCTGAAATTCAATTAGTTGATGACCTGTAGTTTCTTGACGATGTAAAGGTTTTTCTGAGAATCCAAAACCTTTAGCATCAAAACATATTACTCGAAAATACTTAGATAGAGGTTCAATTAAATAGCGCCAATTATAGCTCCAGCTACCAATACCGTGCAGCAAAAATAACGGTTTACCAGTACCTTTTTCACCATAGGCAATTTGTACCGGATAACCATGACTATCAATTATAGTTACTTTCTGTTGTCCTTTAGGAAAAGTATCATTCCACCAATCTTTCATATCAGTTAGCAATAGGGAGTAGGGAGTAGGGATTAGGGAGTATGGAAGCATCCCTTCAGGTGGAAATTTATTTTTGTAGTGCGAGCATCTTGCTCGCTATGTATATCTAGCGAGCAAGATGCTCGC
>JBCCLY010000375.1:0-4799 GCA_039026655.1 Cyanobacteria bacterium P01_C01_bin.38
CCCCCCCCCCCCCACCCCCCCCCGCCCCCCCCCCCTTGCTCCGCGCGGGCCCGGGGGCCGCCGGGGTCCCGGCCGCCGCGGGCTTCGCGCGGCTAGAGGGGGAAGAATAAATAATTATTACCAATTACCAACTACCAATTACCAACTACCAATTACCAACTACCAATTACCAATGCCCCATGCCCTATCCCCCATGCCCAATTCCTAACTCCTAACTCCTAACTCCTAACTTTCCTGACAGCGTATTTGCGAAGAAAGCATTACAATACGTTAAGTAAAAAGCTTTTTTTATTAATATTAAGATTGCAGAATACAGCTTTATTGATAAGTATATGACTGACGTTCCCGCTTCTCGCATTCGTAATTTTTGCATTATCGCTCACATTGACCACGGTAAATCAACTTTGGCCGACCGTCTTCTGCAAGCCACTGGTACGGTGGAAAATCGGCAGATGAAGGAGCAGTTTCTGGATAATATGGATTTGGAACGGGAGCGCGGCATTACTATTAAGCTGCAAGCTGCCCGAATGAATTACAAGGCTAAGGATGGTCAGGAGTACGTATTAAATCTAATTGATACCCCCGGTCACGTTGATTTCTCTTATGAGGTGTCCCGCAGCTTGGTAGCTTGTGAGGGAGCTTTATTAGTGGTGGATGCTTCCCAAGGTGTGGAAGCTCAAACTTTAGCTAATGTTTATTTGGCTATCGAGAACGATTTAGAAATTATCCCGGTACTGAATAAAATTGATTTACCGGGTGCCGAACCAGATCGGGTTGCTGGCGAAATTGAAGAAGTTATCGGTTTGGATTGCAGTGGTGCGATTCTTGCTTCTGCAAAGGAGGGAATTGGTATTCCCGAGATTTTAGAAACCATTGTCGAACGAGTGCCGGAGCCAAAGAATACCATTGATGAGTCTTTACGGGCTTTGATTTTTGATAGCTATTACGATAGTTACCGGGGAGTAATTGTTTATTTTCGGGTGATGGATGGCAAAGTCAAGAAAGGCGATAAAGTCTATCTGATGGCTTCTGGTAAGGAATATGAGATTGATGAGTTGGGTGTTCTTTCTCCCAATCAAGTACAGGTAGACGAACTTCATGCTGGAGAAGTAGGTTATTTTGCTGCGGCGATTAAAGCTGTGGAAGATGCGCGGGTTGGGGATACCATAACTTTAAGTAAAGCCAAAGCAACGGAACCTTTACCCGGTTACGCTGAAGCTAACCCGATGGTATTTTGCGGGATGTTTCCCATTGATTCCGATCAGTTTAAAGATTTACGCGAAGCTTTAGATAAACTTAAGCTTAATGATGCGGCTTTACAATTTGAACCAGAAACTTCCAGCGCTATGGGTTTTGGTTTCCGTTGCGGATTCTTGGGTTTGCTGCACATGGAAATCGTTCAGGAGCGTTTGGAACGCGAGTATAATTTAGATTTAATTATTACTGCGCCTTCGGTAATTTACAAAGTAACTACTAATAAAGGCGAAATAGTTTACGTTGATAATCCGGCAACTCTGCCTTCTCCTAACGAAAGAGAAAAAATGGAGGAACCTTACGTTAAGGTAGAAATGATTACTCCAGAAGCCTACGTAGGAACCTTAATGGAGTTATCCCAAAGTCGGCGGGGTGTATTCAAAGATATGAAATATCTTACCCAAGGGCGGACTACTTTAACCTACGAATTACCTTTAGCCGAAGTTGTCACCGACTTTTTCGATCAAATGAAATCTCGTTCTCGCGGTTATGCGAGTATGGAATATCAGCTAATTGGCTATCGCGAAAATCATTTGGTGAAATTGGATTTGATGATTAACGGCGATCCAGTTGATTCCTTAGCGATGATTGTTCACCGAGATAAAGCTTATGGCGTTGGGCGATCGATGGCTGAGAAATTGAAAGAATTAATTCCCCGCCATCAATTTAAAGTACCAATTCAAGCCGCGATTGGTAGTAAGATAATTGCTTCAGAACATATTCCAGCATTGCGGAAGGATGTATTAGCAAAATGTTACGGCGGTGATATTAGTCGTAAGAAGAAACTTTTGCAGAAGCAAGCCAAAGGTAAAAAGCGGATGAAATCTGTGGGTACCGTTGATGTTCCGCAAGAAGCATTTATGGCAGTGTTGAAACTGGATCAAAATGCATAATGTTCGTTTGTAGTTGCGCTTTAGCGCCAAAAATCTATACATAGCGCTAAAGTGCAATTACTAACTAAAAAAATGGCGTTGCTGAATCGGGGTATGAATGTTAAATGTAGAGACGCGATACCCTTGCGTCTCCACAAACGTTTCGGTTTTCTAATAAATTCCGTTTCATACACCAAATCAGCAACGCCAAAAAAATAAACTCAAGCGCAACTACGATGCTTATTGAGGTTAAATTAATTGAAATCTCTGAAATCTCCGTGAACTAAGAATCTCCTTCAATTTATTAATGGAGAGTGCTAAATATTTGGCGCTGAAGCGCAACTACGAACATAGGGAAATCGCCCGTACTCGAAAACAGTGCGGGCGATTTAAGTTAAGAAGTTAGGATTATTTTCATAATACCGAAAAATTTGACCTTAGTTGAAAATTGATGGAGATCTAGTAATGCACAAATTTCTACAATCAACCCATCGGATTAACAACCTTAATTACCCCATGTTCCAGGAAACGCGTTCATCATTGAATCATGGAACTGTTGTTGCTTCCATATCTCAAAGTTTTGCCTCTGTAAGGTTGTTATATATCTTCTTGCATCCTGTATAGTACGATTAGCATTATTTCTACCACCTTGTCTATTAGCCTGCCACTGCACTAATGCTCTTTTCTGTGCAGGAGTTAAGACACGTAACATTAGTGCCTGCGAGTTTTTCATGATATTCCCTATCTGATTTTGCTGTTGCTGAGTTAAACGAATGGATGCAAAAACTTGTTGGGGATTTCTACCCGCTTGTAAATTAGTTTGAATGTATTGACGCTGCTGAGGTGTTAAAACGTTTTGAACCTGGGTACTAGTTATAGAGCGAATTTGATTTATTGTGTTGATTTGCTGTTGAGATAGTTGTAAATTTGGCAGGCTTTGACGACGAGCTTGAGAAATTTTTTGCGGTGCATTAGATTTAATTTGGGCGTTTGCAGCTAAAGTAGCGATGCTGAAAAGTGATGAAAATGTAGTTAGCATTAAAGCGGTAAATGCAGCACCCATTCGGTTAAACATAATATAGATTACTTCATTTGGAACTCCATAAGCATTGTCTAAAGTAAATGCCCCGAATTATGCATAATTGACATTTATTAATAATTTTAGCTACAGCTACTTTAGCTATTGAAGCAATAAATTTACTATAAATCCAATTATAAATTTCTTAGCAGCGATAACTATATAATCCGCATTACATCAGTCAATATACGCAAACTATATTTTAATACTTTAATACTTCATCTTGATTTAGATTTGATAACAATATTTTTACATAAAAAATATCACTTTTAAAACATTAGATTTTGCCCAATTTAATTAGATAAAAATCAGGAATTTACAATTAAGTGATTACTCGGTTATCACTGTATTAAAAATTGAAATAAATTGTATTTGTAAGCGTATCGATTTTACATAAATATCATCCGCGATGAAGTCTGAAAAGCTTCAGCAATTTGACAAACAATACTTAAGAAAAGGGAACATTAACATGAAACTCTGCCAAAAACTATCTATTTCTTTATTTGCTGCAACTGCGAGTGTATTAAGTCTATCTTCTGGAGCTTTCGCAGGTGAAGGTGGTGCTGCTGGTGCTGCTGCGTTTACAATAGATGCTACTACAGGTAATGTTAACGGAGTTGCTGTAGCTGCTTCTGTTGGTAAAAATGATGCATCTGCTGCTGCTTTTAATGATAATACTGCTGATTTTAATTCTGCCTTCGCTTTGGGTTCTGCTGGTTCTATCCAAATGACAGATATAGGAAATCCAGCTACTGCTGCAATGATTGGTGAGGAAGATCCTGCTCTTACAACTGAACAAGCAAACGATTTGACTGGTAATGCTACTATTCAGTTAGGTACCGGAGATGGTGACGTTATCGCTACAATCCCTGATGGGGATGCTAATGATTAACAACACAAAAAACACCCCTTGTTAAGAAGAAGGGAATGAGTAAAACACAAAAAAACACCCCTCTCCTTGATAAGGAGAGGGGAAGGGGGTGAGGTTAAATCTTGCTTTTTGCTCTTCGCAATCTATCTATTAATTTTTTCCTTTCTCTTCTAATAATCTGCTTTTTATCTGCTTTATTAAATGGATTTCCTGGCGAACCAAATCTAAACAATACTTTAAAAATATTGTCAGTAAACTTCAGTTTAATCCCCTCACTATCTTGCCCTAAATCATAAAAATTATTTGTCCAAGAAAGAGATATTGTTGGGTTATTGTATTTACTACCAAATCTTAATTTAGCTGTTGCTCCGTAACGAGCTTGACTGGAAGATTTATTAATAGGAGTGTAATAACCACTTAACTGAAAATTCTTACCAAAATTAATTGCTAAATTTGCTAATAAGGTTTTATCTACAGAATTAGGTAATATATCATCAAAATAATTGACTACACCGAGAGAAACGCTACCTAAATTAGCTCTTGCTCCTACAGTTACGAAACTTGCAGGAGATTCACTTTCAATTTTACCAATACGATTTTCTCTATCTAAAGCATAATTTAAACGGCTTGATAAAACTAAATTCGCTTTCCTACTAGAGCCAATTCTTTGAGAAATACTACCGTATAGTTGAGAATAGTAATCTCGATCGGGATTAATATAACC
>JBCCLY010000376.1:0-4794 GCA_039026655.1 Cyanobacteria bacterium P01_C01_bin.38
GGCAACATTTCTTCTAATGCTGCCTTTGTTTCAGACTTATTGAAGATATTCCGCCAGTTGTCGCTAACTACTATAGTTGGTATTTGATTTTGAGGTCTTACCGGACAGGTAATATTTGTTTGTACTTGCAGGGTAAACCAGTAAAACGCATGAGGCGCTAAACTCATGAAATAAGGTGTATCGCCAATCGCAGGAAATGTTGTTCTTCCGAAGATTTCCACCGGAATCATGCCGTCAAATGCCGTTAAATCCAATTCTACTGTCTGTACGAAGCGAGACAAGTTGGTGACAACTAAAATATGGTCGCCATTATAAGTACGAGTAAACGCCAACACCTTACGATTTTCTGGATAAAGTAGCTCAAAAGTACCTCTACCAAAAGCCTGAAAGCGTCCGCGAGTGGCAATCAAACGTTTCATCCACCACCATAGCGAATTGCGGTTTTCTCGCTGGGCTTCAACGTTGACTGCTTCAAAATGATATTCTGGGTCAATAATTACCGGAGCGTAAAGCTTGTGGGGATTGCAGCGACTAAAACCACCATTGCGATCGGCACTCCACTGCATGGGAGTACGTACACCGTTTCTGTCTCCCAAATAAATGTTGTCCCCCATCGCGATTTCATCGCCGTAGTAAAGCACTGGGGTTCCCGGTAAAGACATCAGCAAAGCATTCATAACTTCTATGCGTCGTCGATTGTTACCCATCAAAGGAGCTAAACGGCGACGAATACCCAAATTCAATCTTGCTTGCTGATCTTGAGCGTAGACGCGGTACATATAGTCTCTGTCTTCATCGCTCACCATTTCCAAAGTCAATTCATCATGATTCCGCAGAAATATCGCCCACTGACAGTTACCCGGAATCGGCGGCGTTTGCTGCAAAATATCGATAATCGGGAAACTATCTTCCATTTGCAGCCCCATAAATAAACGCGGCATCAAGGGGAAATGGAAATTCATGTGACATTCATCCCCACCGCTGTAGTACTCTACAGCATCTTCGGGCCACTGGTTTGCTTCAGCCAGCATCATCCGATTAGGAAACTTTTCGTCCATGTGCTTGCGTACTTTCTTTAGAAAAGCGTGAGTTTCTTCAAGGTTTTCACAATTGGTTCCTTCACGCTCGTATAAATAAGGCACCGCATCCAAGCGCAACCCATCAACACCCATCTCCAACCAAAAATCCACCACATCAAACAATGCTTGCTGCATTTGAGGATTTTCAAAATTTAAATCCGGCTGGTGAGAATAAAAGCGGTGCCAATAATAAGCTTTGGCAACGGGGTCCCAAGTCCAGTTAGAAGTTTCAAAATCCTTAAAGATAATTCTTGCTTCTTGATACTTTTCTGGGGTATCGCTCCAAACATAAAAATCTCGTTCCGGACTACCAGGAGGAGCCTTACGCGCCCGCTGGAACCAGGGATGCTGATCGGAAGTATGATTGACAATCAGCTCGATAATTACCCGAATACCTCTTTGATGGGCAGCATTTAAGCAATTCTTGAAATCTTCTAGATTACCGTATATAGGATTTACGCTGTGGTAGTCAGCAATATCGTAGCCATCATCTCGCAAAGGAGAGGGGAAAAAAGGTAGCACCCAAATAGCCGTTACTCCCAAGTCTTGGAGATAATCTAACTTATCGGTTAGTCCTCCGAAGTCGCCAATTCCATCACCATCGCTATCAGCAAAAGCACGTACCGGCACTTCATAGATAACTGCATCTTTAAACCATAGTGGGTCATCTTTTAACAATGGATTTTGCATAATTTTTATTACTGCCCTTATTTCCCTAATCGCTATATTACTAGTATATAAATCTAGCTACTGGTGAAATCTTGACAGTTTGCTATTGTTTAGTATTGTTTTAGTTTATTAGGGTCATTTTATGAGTTTTGAAAGAGCAAGTGGAGTTTTGCTCCATCCTACTAGTTTGCCAAGTAAATTTGGCATTGGTGACTTAGGTGAATCGGCTTACAAATTCGTTGATTTCCTTGTTTCAAGCGGTCAAAAGTTGTGGCAAATTCTACCTTTAGGCCCCACAGGTTACGAACATTCACCTTACACAATGAATTTTAGCGCCTTTGCGGGAAATCCTTTAATGATTTCTCTAGAACAGTTGGTGGAAGAGGGTTTGCTAACTCAAGAAGAATTAGTTCCCGTAGAAAACGTAAAAACCAGTCCTGATAGAGTTGACTTTGATGCAGTCATTCCTCACAGAACAAAAATTCTCCAACAAGCTTATCAACGCTTCGAGCAGTCTTTAGCAAAAAAAACTAATTCAGAATTTGAAAAGTTTTGTAAAGAACAAGCAAGTTGGTTAGACGATTATGTGCTGTTTATGGCACTTTTAGAAGCTAACGATTATAAGGCTTGGAATTTTTGGGATAGTGGTGTAGCTCGTCGCGAAAAAGATGCGCTCAAAGCAGCAGAAGATAAATTAAAAGACAAAGTATCATACCATAAATTCCTGCAATTTAAATTCTTTCAACAGTGGAAAAAAATCCGTGACTACGCTAACAATAAGGACATCAAAATAGTTGGTGATATTTCAATTTATGTTTGTCACAATAGCTCCGACGTTTGGGCAAATCCAGAAATATTTCAGCTTAATCGCGAAACCCTAGAATCTGCATACATTGCCGGAGTACCACCCGATTACTTCAGCGCCACCGGGCAGCTTTGGGGAAATCCCGTTTACGACTGGGATAAATTGGAACAAACCGATTATGCTTGGTGGATAGAACGTTTTCGAGCAACATTACAATATGTAGACATCGTTCGTATCGATCACTTTCGAGGATTTGAAGCATATTGGCGAGTACCCGCAGGAGAAGAAACAGCCATCAACGGCGAATGGGTAAAAGGACCAGATGCCAAATTCTTTGAAAAATTGAATTCTGCTTTAGGTAGCTTACCCGTAATGGCGGAAGACTTAGGAATTATTACCCCCGAAGTAGAAGAATTACGAGATAGATTTGACTTCCCTGGAATGCGTATCTTGCAATTTGCCTTCGGTGGAGAAGACAATAATCCTTACTTACCACATAACTACATTGAAAACTGCGTCGTGTATCCCGGTACCCACGACAACGACACCAGCATTGGGTGGTGGAATCAAACCGGAGAAGCAGAAAAACAGCACGTAGCCAGATACTTAGAATATTCTTCACCCGAAGAAATCAAAGAAATCAACTGGGAATTTATGCGTATGGCGCTATCCTCAGTAGGAGACTTAGCCATTCTTTCAGTTCAAGACATACTAGGCTTAGACAGCAGCGGTAGAATGAACGATCCAAGCGTTAGCGCCGGAAACTGGCGCTGGCGTTACGAAAGCGACGATCAACTCACCCCTGAATTAAGTCAACGGTTACTGGAAATGACTAAACTTCACAAGAGGTAGTGGGTAATGGGTAGTGGGTAATAGGTAGTAGGTAAATAAGTTAGGAGTTAGGAGTTAGGAGTTAGGAGTTAGGAGTTAGGAGTTAGGAGTTGCCAATTACCAACTACCAACTACCAACTACCAACTACCAATTACCCACTACCCACTACCCATTCCCTATTCCCCATTCCCTCTTCCATACTGGACTATCGACTGATGATAGGTCAAAAAAAATTAAGTCGCAAGCAGGAAGAAAAGGAATAAGTTTTTTTTTACACTGATTTTCAGATGTAAATAAATTAGAAATAACTTCTATGGCATTATATAAACTTGAAGATTTCGACCCTAATTACAAAGAAGTTTTTGGTGGTGAAGATATTAAAGAAATGTCTCTTTATACTCAAGGTGGAGACAAAATTGGTTCCGTTGATGATGCTTTGGTAGACCATGAAGGTCGTTTTAGATATTTAGTTATTGATACTGGCCCATTATTTTTAGGCAAAAAAGTTTTATTACCAATTGGTCTTTCACGTCTCGATTATAATCAGAAGCGTGTATATGTAGATGGACTTAATAAAGAGCAGGTAGAAAACTTGCCTCAATATGATGAGAACATGACCGTTGATTACGAGTATGAAGAGCAAGTACGCGGTGCTTATCGTGCGCCAGAAGCTAAAAATGTAACTCATAATAGAGATAATTATAGTTACCAAAATGATGCTGCGTTATATGATTTAAACGATGACCATCATTCTAATATTAAACTTTACGAAGAACGTTTAGTTACTAGCAAAAGTCGCATTAAAACTGGTGAAGTAAGTGTTGGTAAACATATCGAAACAGAAACCGCTAAAGTTTCGGTACCAGTAGAGAGAGAGCGAGTTGTAATTGAAAGAACTACACCTACAGGAGAAGCAACTGTTGTAGATCCCGGTACGGTTAACTTCGGTGAAGGTGAAGTTGCACGAGTTGAGCTTTACGAAGAACAAGCCGAAATTAATAAAGAAGCATACGTTCGTGAAGAAGTAAGAGTTAAGAAAGTTGTCGAACAGGATACTGTTGAAGCAAAAGAAACAGTTCGTAGAGAAGAATTAGATATCGATACTCAAGGCGATTTGCGCGTCAATGATACTAATCGTGGTACAAATGACCGCATTTAATTAGATTTTGAAAACTTAATAATTCATACCAAATTATCTCTAAAAATATAACTCTAAAGGTGGATATTGCTATCTAGCTTTAGGGTATTTTTTTAAGCAAGTTATATAAGTACCCGTGCAAAATTAATTTAACATTTTGTTTGGATAGGGAATAGGGAAAAGGGAACAGCGCAAAGTGCGGTCTTGGGGGTTTCCCCCATGAGCAACTTTGTAAGAGAGGGAACAGCTATATAACTTTAGGGTAAATATA
>JBCCLY010000377.1:0-4784 GCA_039026655.1 Cyanobacteria bacterium P01_C01_bin.38
AGTACGATGGTTACGAAGGATATCTTGCAGTAATTAGTCCAGACTTATCAGAAAGAATTTCTTGGACACCAATTACAGCCAGTGATGGAGCCGTGGCTGCATATCGTAATGGTACAACAGCAGTAGTTACAACCACTGATTTTGAAAAAAGCCAGATTACTCACAATGCCATACAAAATAGTGCAGGTGGTAAAAACGACGGTTATTTATTAGTGATTGGTGGTAATGATGTACCTCCTGGAACAGAAATAGATACACCACAAGATGAGATTCCTGTTGAAGAAGAGATTCCTGTAAATACTGGTGAAAATGAAACTCCTGTAGAAGAAACTTCTGTAAATACTGGTGAAAATGAAACTTCTATAGAAGAAGAAACTACCGTAAACATTAGTGGAGATGAAACTTCTACAGAAGAGATTCCTGTAAATATTAGTGGAGATGAAACTTTTACAGAAGAGATTCCTGTAAATATTGGTGAAAATGAAACTCCTGTAGAAGAAGAAACTACCGTAAACATTAGTGGAGATGAAACTTTTACAGAAGAAATTCCTGTAAATATTGGTGAAAATGAAACTTCTATAGAGGAAGAAACCACCGTAAATACTGGTGAGAATGAAACTTCTATACAAAAAAGTTCCATAGATACTAATAGAAATACAACTCTTATAGAAGAAGAAGCTGCTTTAAATCTTGGCGAGAATACAACTCCTATAGAAAAAAATTCTGTGAATTCCGGCGAAAGTAAGAATTCTTTAGAAGATAATCCTCAACCCATAATCGAAGATGAAAGCGAAAATTCCGATTCTATATTGCCAGCAGGATTAATAGACTTAAGGAATATCGATTTAGACGGGGATAAACAATTAGATGAAAACGTTAGTGTAAAATTCTCAGATATTGAATCGGAAGCCGGTTACAATAATTCCGTTGGATATTACGCTATTGCAAATATAGATGGCGCTGTAGAAGATATTACAGGCAAATTAATTAATCCAGGAGAAGAAGGTTACGCAGCAGCAGCTTTAAACCAGCGCATAGAAGATTTACGAATAAAACGCGATACAGGAAATCTCGAAAGCGAATTAAATGAGGGAGCATTGCTATTACCCTTTTTAATAGCCAACGGTACTGTAGAAGAATGGATGGAGAAAAATAGCGATAATCAAACCGGAGACTTTCCAATTGCTTACTTCAGCTTCGCTAGTGCAAATCCCGATAGCAAACAACATATCCGTCAAGTAGGAAACGAACTTCAATTTGAAGATTTCTTAGGTGGTGGTGATAATGATTTTAATGATTTTGTCACTAAAGTTGATATAGAAAGTGCAGTGTAGTTAATATCTTGCACCAAATTCAGAAACCCGGTTTCTTGTTAATAACATAACCAGATTGTTATGCTTTCACGATTAGAAACCGGGTTTCTTTGGGCTTGTTAATTTTTGTTAGCGCAGCGTGAGGACATAATATACGTAGGGTGTGTTGTCGCGGAGCGCAACGCACCATTATATAATCAACGCACCATTATATAAGTGTTTTGGTGCGTTAGACTAGCGTCGTAACGCACCCTACAAATACTACGTCTTTTATCGTAATATCCAAAAAAGTCAATACAGTTTTCGGTAATAATACTGCTAAAAAAAATCTCGAATAGTATATTTTATTTAAATAGTTAGGAGTTAGGAGTTAGGAGTTATGAGTTAGGAATTATTAACCTTTAACCTTAACTTAAAATCCTTCTTGGAAAGTTTTGGGGGAATATAATCTACACCCCAACGCCAGTTCCTCTACTTGGGGAAACCCCAAGATCGGACTGGCTTAACTTTCCGCAAAAATCCAAAATCTAAAATCGTTAGGCTTTTCTTGAGTAGTATTCTACTACTAGCAGTTCGTTAACGCTTAAAGCTACCCATTCGCGTTCGCAAACACCATTTACTTTACCAGTCAAGTTGTTTTTATCAAACTCTAAATGGCTGGGAAGGTTTGCTAAACCGGGATATTGCAAGTTGGTTTCTACCAATTGGCGAGAAGCTTCTTTATTTTTGACTCCGATGACATCTCCAGGGCGGCACTGGTAGCTAGCAATGTTAACTTCGCGGCCGTTGACTTGAACGTGTCCGTGATTCACTAGTTGACGTGCTGCGGGGATAGTTGGAGCCATTCCTAAACGGAAAACAGTGTTATCCAAGCGCATTTCAAGAAACTGTAGCAGTATCTGTCCGGTAGAACCAGTTACTCGTCTTGCTTTACGGATATAACGCACCATTTGCTTTTCAGTTAAACCGTAATTAAACTTGAGCTTTTGCTTTTCCTCCAAACGAACAGCATACTCAGAGCGCTTTTTACGGTTTTGACCGTGCTGTCCGGGGGGATAAGCACGTCTAGCAGTTTTACGACTTAATCCTGGTAATTCACCAAGGCGGCGTGTAATTCTTAATCTAGGTCCTCTATATCGGGACATTATCGCTCCCTTATTTCAATCACGAATAAATTTTACTCACAGACATAACATTATAGAGGCGATCGGCAAGAATATGGAACGGGGGAGGGGAGATGGAGTTAGGAGTTAGGAGTTAGGAGTTAGGAGTTAGGAGTAACAAGTAAGAAGTAGTGAGTAGTGAGTAATAAGTCGTATTTCTCCTTAAAAGGTAGAGGATTCAAAAATTGAAATATTTTTAATTTATTCGGAAAGGAGGATTTACCCCAATTTCGGGCAATATTATTACTTATTACTCGTTACTCGTTACTCATTACTTAAACCCGTTAGGAGTTAGGAGTTGGGAGTTTTTAATTTGATATTAATAACTGGTAATTGGTTATTGGTAATTGTTAATTGGTAATTGTTAATTGTTAATTGTTAACTGGTCACTGATTACTATTACTGGTTACTGAAAAATGAGATAGCATTACACAAAGGTGTTTGGAGATTTTCCATGCTAGGATTTCGTGGTTTTGATAAGGTTAAAGGTTTCTATTCTGTAGATTGTGAAACTAAAATGTTTTCTCGGCAACGCTTCGATTTTAGATTATTTAAATCATCTGCACTAGTTACAGCACCAGTGTTAGCTATGGTTGGTATTTTAGGTATGGCTTTACCTAGTAATGCCATAAAAAATCCTTTTAGAAGAAATCAAAATGAGTATCGCGTATGTGCTGCACGTCTTTTGAGCGTAGGTATTCCTGCTGAAGCTGCGAGCAATGCTTGTGCTGCTGCGCTTCGACCTAAAGAAGTATCTTCGTGTGTAGGTCAAATTCAACGGAGAACTCAAATTCCTGCTACGGATTCGCTTCCTTTCTGCGGACAAGCACGTCGTCCCAATGATTTAGCGACTTGCGTTGTTGGCATCGGTACCACAAGTCAGGAAAATGTTAATCCAGCTATTTTAAGTTACTGCAACCGCAGCTTATTACCAGTTAAGTTTGGCAAATGTGTTGTAGGTTTGCGTTCTGAAATAGATTTTTCACCCACACAGGCGATGGAAAGATGTATTAGTGCTAGTGAAAGAACAAGCAACGTTGTACCTCTATCAACACCTAGAGTTCCCCCAGCACCTCCCTCTGATGGGTTTAGCCCTACTTTTGAAACAACTCCGATTCGGTAGAGCAGGGAGCAGGGAATAGGGAATAGGGAGTAGGGAGTAGGGAGTGGGGAGTAGGTGAGGAGGTAAACTTTGGGACTTTCTCTCTCATAACTCCTAACTCCTAACTCCTAACTCCTAACTCCTAACTCCTAACTCCTAACTCCTAACTCCTAAAAAACAGGTCGGGTTTGCACCGCGAGTCAACCCAACCTAAATCTTTATTATTCGATTGTATTTTTAAACGTATTTTTGCTAGAATTGAAAAATTGGCATAATCGGCAGTCGTTTTTATGACTGCTGATTTACTAGTCTTCTTTTTTACCAAAAACCATCTGGAGAGCCATTGGCGCTCCGCCCACTTGGTGATATTTATCTGCCCAATCACGGATAACTTGATCGAGTTCTTCTAGGGCTTCATCTATACGTTCGGGTGGAATATCCATTTCTTCTAAAACACGCATTGTGTTTCGCTGTTTTTCTGACCACTCTCTCATCATGCGGAAAAATCTGGCAGTATCTTCCACCATAATGTAGGTACGCTCTTCATCGCTTGCTGTCGCATAATACGGACGAGTGAGAGCGTAGAAAGGCATTCCCCAAGGTGAATCAATCCGAGTCACGGTGGTTGAGTAAAGCAAACGGCGCTTAATATGCTCCGCTAAAGCTTCGCTCAAAGGCATTTGATGTTTTTCGGGTAAGTCTTCTTGAGAGCGTTTATGAAGAAATTCAATTAGCTCCAAAAACTCAAAAGAGGTAATCAACTGGGCATCGGGCAGATTGGACGGTAATTTTTGTTCAATCTGTCTTTTTTCCTCAGATGTCAAACTGGTGCCGGGAATGCGCGATCGCCCTGGTTGCCAAGGATATTTTTCCATCCATACATAAGGAAACTGAATCAAATAGCGCGGCTCTTGAGAACCAAGCATTTTCAGCAGTCTTCCTTCAGTCAGCGCTTGTCTGACTTCTTCTACAATGGCTTTCACCCGCTTCGGCTCTAAGTGATGCAAGTGACCAGTCATTCGCAGGTTTTGCCCCTGCTCCAAATAGGTCATATAAATCGCACATTTAGCTGCTGTTGCGGCAGCATCTAAAAATGCCCCGTGCCTGTGCCCGCTAGTTCGCATGGCACTGAAAGCCAAATAAAGCATGATCTGATCCATCGCGCTGGGGTCGAGACGTTTGATCAGATCAGTATCGTTATGCATA
>JBCCLY010000378.1:0-4779 GCA_039026655.1 Cyanobacteria bacterium P01_C01_bin.38
CGTTCCCTACTCCCTGTTCCCTAATTATTAATAATAACTATCTTTTTCCTCTGTTCCCCGTTCCCTACTCCCTGTTCCCTAATTATTAATAATAACTATCTTTTCCCTCTGTTCCCCGTTCCCTACTCCCTGTTCCCTAATTATTAATAATAATTATCTTTTTCCTCTGTTCCCCGTTCCCTACTCCCTACTCCCTATTATTAATTATTCATTGTTTCATAAGTTAATTCTTGATTTCCCCAGTCGGTTTCTTGTAGGAATTCTGCAAAGGTTGTTAGCAATCGAGGGAATTCTTCTCTAAGGCGATCGACATCGGCTTGATAACCTTGATTTCGATAAAATTGAATGATGTTATAAAGCTCTTTTTGCAAAAATAATAAAAATATCCACGGGGGAACTTCTTTGTGAATAACCTTTGTTTTCTGAACTTTGGAAAAGGCTTCAGCCATCTGCGACGGTGTTAATACATCACCGGCGAGTTCGATTTCTTTACCTATATATTTATCGGGATTTTTGATTACATAAGCAGCAACCCTACCCATATCTTTGGTTGTAATTAAATGTAAGGGTTTATCTGGTTGAATGGAAAATCTAAAACTACCTTTTAGGATACCTGGACGAGTGTACTTCTTCCAAAATTCTTCCATAAATAAGCAAGCACGTAACATGGTTGCGGGTAAATTAGCGGCTTTAATGATTTGTTCTATTTGGGCTTTTTGCTGTATATGACTAACTTTGGTATTTCGATCCACTCCTCCGGCAGAGTTGTAAACAAAGTGTTTTATTTGAGCTTTTTGTGCAACTCTAACAACTGTTTTTGCTCTGGCAATTTCTTCAGGTTGGGGTTTGGCTGTATCGGGTGCGGTAGCATGACAATAAACTACTTCAACATCTACAAAAGCTGCTTCTAAAGAGTTTTCATCATCAAGATTAGCTTCTACTAACTCAATTCCGGCATCGTTAATTAATTTTAAAGTTGGACGATTTAAATCGATTTTACGAGTTATAGCGCGTAAATTGGTTATTTCCTGTTCTAGAAAACCTTTAATTACATTGCCACCAGTACCGCCAGTCACTCCGATGAGTAGAGTTTTATTCATAATTTATCCTTTAATATATTTGAACACGCGGAGATACAGCAGATTTCATCTTAATGAGGTACAGAATATATTGTTATAAGGGTTGGGGGGAACAGGGAACAGGGAACAGGGAACACTGGGGATGTACCTCATGTAACTGCAAAGTGCTGTATTTGTATAATAAAAATGCATTTACCATTATCAATAATTTAACTTTAGCAGTTTATTATTAATTACAAATTATTTGGTTCATCAGCACATAGTATGCTTAAATTTTGTAAAATAAATTTTAAACTCCTGTTGTGAAACAAAATTATCTGATCTGTTGATTAAATTTATTTAGGAAAATATTTTTTTTACTGTTCCCTGTTCCCTATCTTGAAAAGTTGTTCATGGGGGAAACCCCCAAGATCACACTTTTCGCTATTCCCTATTGCCTTTTTTGAATGTTTTTTTAGCATACTAAATGTGGCAGAGCCATTATTTTTACAATATTAGGATAAACCGATGCAAGATAGTAAATATGTATTTGAAAAGTTGTGGGGAATCACCTGCGAATTAAAGCAGAAACTTGAAACACGTTTTGATTTGCAGTTACAAGCATCTACCAAGGATGTAAACGAGTACCAAAGTAAAGATGGTAATGCACAAGGCTCATTAAAAACGTTTTCTGGAAAGGAAATTGATTGGCTGGTACATTCATATTTACATAATTTAAACCAAGCAAATTTTAGCGCTATGCGTCTGACAATCTGGTTGAGTTCCCACATCCAGGTTCCCCATCTAGCGTTTGAATTCGGTACTCTTCCTCATGTGTTCTTTTATATGGATTATATTCCTCGTACCGATCTTTATACCGAACTTGATTATTTAAAACGTTATTACGAACCAGTAAATCAAACATTTTTAAAATTACAAGCAGATGCCGATTTAAAATTATTTACAAGCAAAAGCTTTTATATTCGCTCTTTTCAATCACCTGTAAGTTTGTGTTATACCTGCGATGGCAGCGAAGATAGACTTAACTTAATTCGTACTATTGCCTTGGAAATGACCGATCGCTGGCTAAAATGGGTAGATGAAGCCGCAGCGGTACCCGAAAATATGCGGACTAAATTAGCGGAACGCGATTTATTGATACGTCGTAATAGTGCTGAGGGAGACCCTGATAATCAACTCGCTGTGAATATGTTTGGTACAGAATTAACAGACAAGTTGGTTAAAGCATTGTGGGGTGGATTGTAGACATTTTTGATTTTAGATTGTAGGTTGGGTTAGACAGGAAAACCAATTTGATTGAAACGAAAATATATTTATCCTGTCGTAACCCAACACCATGATGTTTTTTATTTATTTTAAAGTACCAATAATAGATTGTTGGGTTAAGCGCTTTAATTAATTTACTCGTTAAAATCATATATTAAAATGCGCTTAACCCAACCTACGAAATGATATATTGTTAATTGATAATTGTTAATTGTTAATTGTTAATTGATAATTGTTAAGAACCCTTTGCAAATCTTCGATCATCACGGGTTGGTAAAAACCATCTGCCTTCAAATCACCTAATTACGGTCAAATCGGGTTTAAATTCATTAACTATCGCGGTATAGTGCTTACATAAATTGGTGCAAGTGAAACATGGCAGCATTCGCCGATTTATCAATTAAAAGGAAAGAGAAAGTAGAGGAAGAAAAAATACGTACTAAAGTGTACCTAAGAGGATGCTTGAAAAGACTTACGGTTGAAACCGGCAGATACGCTTTCTTCACCTTCTAATTCCTAACTCCTAACTCCTAACTCTTAACTCCTAACTCCTAACTTTTTCGTTCATGTCCAAACCAATCGAAATCCGTAACCCCCGCACGGGAAAATATGATTACGTAATTGTACCTCCGCCAGAGAAGCTTTTAATACAGCAATGCAATCGTTTGCGGAGGGCGCAACAAAATTGGTTTGATTTTGGTATAGATGGAAGAATTGATGCTTTATTAGAATTTAAGGATACTATATACTCAAATAGAGATGTTTTGACGGAAGCTTTGACAATTGACACGGGTAGATTTCGAGAATCTAAGTTAGAAATTGATTCTTTTTTTTCCAGTATTGAAAGATGGTGTCGGCTAAGCTCAAAATTATTGCAAGACACTGAAAAAGGAACCTCAATTTCGTTTATTAATGTACAAAAAACGGCGGTACCTTATTCTTTAGTCGGCGTTATCAGTCCTTGGAATTTTCCTTTATTATTATCTACAATTGATACTATTCCTGCATTATTAGCTGGTTGTGCGGTAGTTGTTAAACCCAGCGAACTTACGCCAAGATTTATGGCTCCTTTGATGAATGCAATTAGTAATATTCCCCAATTACGGGATGTATTAACCTTTATTGAAGGAGATGGTAAAACAGGAGCGGCTTTGATTGATAATGTAGATATGGTATGCTTTACAGGCAGCGTCGAGACGGGACAACAAGTGGCGATCGCCGCAGCTCAACGTTTCATTCCTGCTTTTTTAGAATTAGGAGGAAAAGACCCAGCAATTGTATTAGAATCGGCAGATATAGAGTTAGCAACTTCTGCTATATTATGGGGTTCGGTAGTTAACAGCGGGCAATCATGTTTGTCAATTGAAAGAATTTATGTTGCTAAAAACATTTACGAAGATTTTTATCATCAAATAGTCGCCAAAGCACATAAATTAAACTTAGCTTATCCTACATTGGAAAGTGGAGAAATCGGACCAATCATATCAGAAAGGCAAGCAGCAATTATCAACGAACATTTGCAAGATGCAGTAGAAAAAGGAGCAGTAATTCACTGCGGTGGTGAAGTTGAAGAAATAGGTGGTGGATGGTGGTGCCACCCCACAGTAATCACCGAAGTGAATCACGAAATGAAAATAATGAACGAAGAAACATTTGGCCCTATAATGCCAATCATGTCCTTTTCAACAGTACAAGAAGCCATCGAATTAGCAAACGACACCTATTATGGATTAAGCGCCGCAGTATTTGCCGAATCGCGAGACGAAGCATTAGAAATAGCCCGTCAAATAGATGCAGGAGCCATAAGCATTAACGACGCAGGTTTAACAGGGATGATGCACGAAGCCGAGAAAAACGCCTTCAAATTTTCCGGCTTAGGAGCTTCCCGTATGGGTGCATCAGCATTAACAAGATTTATCCGTAAAAAAGCATTTTTAATCAAAACAGATGACAATTACGATCCGTGGTGGTTTAATCAGTGAGCAGAATAGGGGATTGGGGATTGGGCATAGGGCATTGGTAGTTGGTAGTTGGTAGTTGGTAATTGATAATTGGTAATTGAGGATTGGTGATTGTAAATAGCTAGTTGCCTTTTCAATCACTCTGTGCCCTCACTAATTTTTCCTATTACCCATTACCCATTCCCCATCCCCCATGCCCAATGCCCCATGCCCAATGCCCTATCCCCCATGCCCTATCCCCCATGCCCAATTCCCCATGCCCAATGCTCCATGCCCAATTCTGATAACTGCTCACTGCTCACTGTTAACTGTTAACTGACTATGCCAAAATCTGAAAAAATCAACTATTCAAATCCCAGCGGTTTTCCGGAATTTTTACCTGGTGAAAAGCGCTTAGAATCTTATTTGATGGATACTATCCGTAAAGTGTATGAAAGTTACGGATTTACGCCGATTGAAACTCCTGCTGTGGA
>JBCCLY010000379.1:0-4778 GCA_039026655.1 Cyanobacteria bacterium P01_C01_bin.38
AAATTTTATTTATATCAATTATTTATAGCTAACTAAAAGATTTAAATAGACAGCATAGAAAATAGAATTGCTTGTCCAGTTATCTTGTTCTCATAATTTGAGATGCTAAAAAACCCGATTTTTGAGAAAAACCGGGTTTCTAAATTATCATAATTATGAGCATCAAAAAAATTAATTAATCTCCAACAAACCAACCGGCGGCGCAACCTCAATTCTACCAGCCTCCAAATCAACCACCGGCACAATTTCTTTCACAAAGGGAATTAAAACATTTTTATGATTTTGGCTTTTGGCAACGGATGGTTTGACAACAGATGGTTTTGATAACGGATGCTTTTGTTTTGGATTTTGGATTTTAGAATCTACCCCCTCTTCCCCCTCTCCCCCCTCTACCCCCTCTCCTTGCAGCAACCGCACTTCTAACAAATCGTTGCCAGCATTAATCAAATCAACAACAGTACCAATCAACTCTCCACCATCCTGCATAAAAACAGGTAAACCCACCAAATCCAGCAAATGATATTCATCCTCACCCAACTCAGGGCGATCGCCTTCAGGTACAACTAACTTACAACCCCGTAATTCCTCAGCCTCATCGCGATATTTTACGCCCTTTAGCTGAATCACATACAGATTTTTACCTTCAAGAAAACGCCCCTTCACTAACTCCACCTCTTCCGGCTCTGTTGCATTATCACGCAACAGCCAGCGCTTACCAGCCACCTCAAAACGTTCGGGAAAATCCGTACTCGGATAAACCCGCAACTCACCCTTCATCCCTTGAGGTGCAACAATCTTACCAATTTCCAACCAACCATCCATTTTCAGTTAACAGTTATCAGTGAACAGTGAACAGTTAATAGGTTAAAGGTTAAAGGTTAAAGGTTAAACTACAATTTATTAATCCTAACTATTAACTCTTAACTCTTAACTCCTAACTCCTAACTCCTAACTCCTTAAGCGCTCACCGCAGCACTACGATAAACTGCTTCGGCGACTTGGGCAAAACGCTGCATTCCGGTTTTAATTTCTTCGTCACTGCCGGTGAGGCTGACGCGGAAACATTCATGTTTGTGCTGCCATTCTTCGCGCAATCCGGGGAAGAAAGAGTTGCCGGGTACGACTATTACACCTACTTTTTTTAGTTGCTGATAAAATTCTGCATCCTTAATTGGTAAGTCTTTGAGCCATATCCAAGCAAAAATTGCTCCTTCACCACGATGCATAAACCAAGGTATATTATCGGGCATTGCCGACTCTAAAGTACTTTCTAAAACGGTGAATTTGTTTTTATAAAAAGGACGAATTACGGTTTCGCTGATATGCGCTAATTTACCAGATTCAATTGCAAGGGCGGCTATGGCTTGCCCGTATCGCGATGAATGTAAGCTAGCGTTGGCTTGGAAACACTCCAATGCTTCAATTAATTTTTCGCTACCGATGGCAATTCCAACTCTTTCTCCCGGTAATCCCGCTTTTGATAAACTCATGCAGTGCAAAATATTTTCACCAAAAGTTGGTGTCATATCGGTATAGTTCAAAGCTGGGAAAGGTGGAGCATATGCCGAATCAATTAAGACTGGAACATTTGATTGTGCGGCGAGTGCGGCGATTTTATTTACTTCGTCATCGGTGACAACATTACCCGTAGGATTACAGGGGCGAGAGAATAAAACACAACCAGTTTTTTCGGTAATAGATAACTTGCTGAAGTCGGGACGATATTTAAATCGGTGTGCTGATGCGTCAATATCTAAAGTTGGTTTGTAAGCAAATAAAGCTTCGGGAACCAAGCTAACTCCACCGTAACCGGTATAATCGGGACTTAAAGGAAGAACAATTTGTTTGAGTTGATTATCGTTTGTATAGCCACCGAAAACATTTGCAGCATAGAAATAAAGCGTTTGGCTGCCGGGAGTAATTAAAATATTGCGCTCGGTAAGTTCTAAACCGTAACGCTGATTAAAATCCTTTGCAACAGCTTCGATTAACGGCGTATAACCCTTAGAATAACCATAGCGGCAAACCACCTCACCATACTCCGGACTTTCCAAAAGCTCCGCAGTACAATCGCGCCACAATTGTTCGACTTCAGGCAAAATCAACGGATTACCCGCACTCAAATTCATCAACTCCTGCCCTTTACCAGCGCGTAAAGTTTCATTGATATCCTTCATAATCGCTCTTACGCCGGTAAGCTTGGACATTTGAGCGCCGAATTTAGTTAGGGCAGGTTTCATAAGTAATTAACAATAAATACAGATATTTTAACTATAATATTCGATTGGCATTGGGAATTGGGGATTGGGCATTGGGGATTGGTAGTTGGTAGTTGGTAGTTGGTAGTTGGTAGTTGGTAGTTGTAAATAACTAAGGAGCAAGATGCTGCCACTACGGTTTCATAACTCTTAACTCCTAACTCCTAACTCCTAACTCCTAACTCATTCCCCCACCACCAAAACATCAATATTACCTTTTAGCTTAATTCCCTCTTCCTCCGCTACAATTTCTACAGAAGTTTCAGTTTCAATTTCAAAAGGCGCTTGATAAAAACTTGCCAAATCCAACAAAGGAGAAAGCACAACCATTTTTACCGCTTCCTCTAAAATTAAACGTCTTCTGGTTAAATTAAAATAATTGCTTTGAACTCGTTTTAAAGATTGCTTTTCAATATCTATTAACGAAGGTAAATTATCTCTCCATTCAGTGAAAAAATCTATATCTGTAGAAAGTTGCAAACCAAACTTTTCTTCTAATCCGTAAAGACTTATATCTCTACCTTGAATTGTTTGCATAATTATTGGAATTTGATTTTTGCTATCTTTCTCTTTTCAATTAACTACAAATTCATATTCTGATAAAAATTGTTTAAAACCAAGGCTTTTTGCTAAGAGGATGTTTTAAAAGTATCCGGCGGTTAAAACCGCTACTATACAGGCAAAGTCCCTCCGGGTTCGCTAGTTTGGGGGACGGAAACCGACACCCCCAACTAGTCTCACCACCTGCGTGGACTTAATAGTTTTGAAACCCTTGAAGAAGGGTTTGGCTTGTGTAGAAGCGATTTAAATCGCCAGATTAAGTATAAAATTAGACTTTTAAAACATCCTCTAAAGCAATTGATGCAGTATTTTCATCCCAGGAACTCCACTCTACAATATAATCTCGCTGTAATGCCCATTCACAAATTGCAGAAACAACTGCTTTCCCAATATTTCTCCGACGATATTCAGGATTAACCAATACTCCCCCAGCAGCAACTTTAAATTCTGATGATTCAAACAGGAAATTACTTGCTATTCCGACAATTTTTTGGTCTAACATGTAACCATAAACTACTGGATGGTCAATTTCTGAAAACCAACGCATTTTTTCTTGTACTGTTTCGTGGAGACTTGCTACCATTGCAATATGCTCGGGATTATCTTTAGACAATTTGATAACGTTTGAATCGGGAAATACTTTAAATACACTCGTAAATAGCTCAATTCCACTATTCTGCTGAGAAATTAAGATTTGTTACATATTCCCAGGATTTATAATTTATAAATCACAATGTGTGCTTTAACACTCATAACCAATAACTCGTATTCACTTATATAAATTATGAACTGGTGGCAAAGACTCAAGAAAAATCCTTTAGCGCGATTTGGGGCAATATTACTGATAATTTTCTATGTAACGGTAATTTTCGCGGATTTCGTCGCGCCTTATGACCCATATTATTCGCAGCCAAATGGTTCGTTACTGCCACCAACTCGCATACGTCTGAATAATCAAGAAGGAAAATTTATTGGTCCTCATATTTATCCGACTATTCAAGGTGATACGGATTTAGAAACTGGTAAACGCGAAATTATTGTAGATTACAGCAAACCCTCCCCTCTACGTTTATTTGTCCAAGGTTCCGAATATAATCTATTTCAACTTCGTTTACCGCTACCGCCAAAATGGAATGAAGTTACAATATTTCCCGGTATTCCTTTAAATTTACATTTATTCGGTGCTGCTAACGAAGCAAGATTCAATCTTTTAGGCACCGACGATCAAGCAAGGGATACATTCAGTCGTTTGCTGTACGGTGGGCGCGTCAGCTTATTTATCGGAATTTTGGGTGTTGCGATTTCTTTTCCGATAGGTATGATTGTTGGAGGAATTTCCGGTTACTTCAGCGGTTGGACTGATTCAGTTATCATGCGCCTGGTGGAAGTACTGATGATATTTCCTTCGATATTTCTTTTGGTTACATTAGGTGCGGTTTTACCAGACGAAATAAGCAATAGTCAACGCTTTTTACTGATTGTTTTAATTACTTCTTTTATTCGCTGGGCTGGTTTAGCAAGGGTAATTCGCGGGCAGGTACTATCAATCAAAGAAAGAGAATTTGTACAAGCAGCCAGAGCAATGGGAGCTAAACCCTTGTATATTATTCTTCGCCACGTTTTACCCCAAACTGCAAGTTATATTGTGATCTCCGCAACTCTTGCCATACCAAGTTTTATTAGTGCCGAAGCGGTATTAAGTTTGATTGGTTTAGGAATTCAGCAACCAGATCCTTCCTGGGGTAATATGCTATCTCTGGCAACCAATGCTTCTATCTTGGTACTACAACCGTGGTTGATTTGGCCCCCCGCAGTCGTAATTATTCTTACAGTATTAGCATTTAACCTGCTTGGCGATGGTTTGAGAGATGCCTTAGATCCAAAAAGTTTGGGAAGGTAATTCAATTTTAGATTTTGGATTTTGGATTTTGGATTCTAGATTATTTATGTAGAGACGCG
>JBCCLY010000380.1:0-4775 GCA_039026655.1 Cyanobacteria bacterium P01_C01_bin.38
AATGTGAATATCGCTAATTTGTACAATCCGATAGCCATTAAATTCCGAAGCTAAATTTGGTAACTTTAATTGCACGTAATTGATATCAATCCAGTTCGGTTCGATTGAGTGGGCGTATAATAAAGTGCAAATAATAATGGTTAAAATAATTTTTGCTAATCTTAAGGGGAAAAATTTAGCTTTAAAAAGCAACTTGTGAATTTTCATTCTTTAGTTTTCCCTTTCGGGTAATTCATTCTTTAATCTGGTATTGCTAGAATTTGGAATTTGTGTAACGAGTATAGTTACAATATTAGTTTGGAGCTTTACTGAATCCTTTATGAGTCTTCCTATAGTAGCCATTATTGGCCGTCCAAACGTGGGCAAATCAACAATAGTCAATCGTTTAGCAAAACAGCAGTCAGCTATCGTTCACGATGAACCCGGAGTCACTCGCGACAGAACCTATTTGAATGCATTTTGGCGCGATCGCGAATTCATGATAGTCGATACGGGTGGTTTGATCTTTAATGACGATACAGAATTTTTGCCGTTTATTCGTCAACAAGCAATGGTAGCTCTTTCTGAAGCCAGCGCAGCAATTTTTGTTGTAGATGGACAAACCGGTGCTACACCGGCAGATTTGGAGATAGCCGAATGGTTACGACATCACCCAGTACCAGTGTTACTCGCGGTTAATAAGTGCGAATCTCCAGATATGGGATTAGTGCAAGCCGCTGATTTTTGGCAGTTGGGATTAGGAGAGCCTTATCCGATGTCGGGAATTCACGGTAACGGTACGGGAGAATTATTAGATGAATTAATTAATCATCTTCCTCCAGCTTCAGAAATTACAGAAGATGAAGAAATTAAAATTGCCATAATTGGACGACCAAATGTTGGTAAATCAAGTTTACTAAATTCTTTTGCTGGTGAAGAAAGAGCAATTGTTAGCCCAATTTCGGGTACTACTCGCGATGCGATCGATACTTTTATTAAACATGACGAACAAGTTTACCGATTAATTGATACTGCTGGGATTAGAAAAAAGAAAAATATTGATTACGGTACCGAATTTTTTAGTATTAATCGTGCTTTTAAAGCCATTCGTCGTTCGGATGTGGTTTTATTTGTCATAGATGCCCTAGATGGTGTTACCGATCAAGACCAAAAATTAGCTGGCAGAATAATTGAAGAAGGTAGAGCCTGTATAACAGTTGTAAATAAATGGGATGCTTACGAAAAAGATTCTTATAGCGTTTACGATTATCAAAAGTATTTATCAGGTAGACTTCATTTTTCCGAATGGTCTGAAACCATTTTTGTTAGCGCTCTGACAGGACAACGCGTACTTAAAATACTCGATTTAGTAAATGAAGCCATAGAACAGCATAGACGACGGGTAAGTACTTCAGTTATTAACGAAGTTCTAGAAGATGCAGTTCGCTGGCATTCACCACCAGCTAGTCGTAGTGGAAAACAAGGAAGAATTTACTACGGAACACAAGTTAGTACCCAACCACCGACTATTGCTTTATTCGTCAATGAAGCTAAACGTTTCAACGATAACTACCGCCGCTATATAGAACGTCAATTTCGAGAACAATTGGGCTTTAAAGGAACTCCAATTCGTATTTTATGGCGCAGTAAAAAGGTTCGCGATGTAGATAGTAATGTCAAAGCTAATAGGGCAACTAAAGTGTGGACGCATTAGAAGAGGTTAGAGGTCAAATATTGTAACTCCTAACTCCTAACTCCTAACTCCTAACTCCTAACTCCTAACTCATAACTCATAACTCTTAAATGGATTTATTACGTTCTTTACCACTAGGTCTGTATTTAGAACAACCTATTACTTGGCTCCATAAACTTGATTCGCGAGTTAAGTTTGTATGGTTAATGAGCTTTTTAAGTACTTATATTTTTGCTAATACTTGGTGGCGTGTAATATTAGTTTTTGTCTTAATTTTTATCACTTTAATATCCGGAATTCCTCGCAGGGTATGGCGACAGCAAATGGGTTATTTGCTATCAATTTGCTTTTTGGTTTTAATTATTGCATCTTTAAGTCCTGATGGCATGGGTATTAATTATCAACCACGTTTACCCGCAAATACACAAATCGTAAATCCGCCATCAAGCCAAAATAACCCGAAAAATCCGATTAGATCAATATTCGATCCCCAAGAATATAATTATGTATTGTTTGCTAGAGGTCCTGTCAGAGTAACGCGGCATTCCTTTGATTTAGCAGTTCGTTTAAGTACGATTTTTTTTACAGTTCTATACAGTACAACTTTATATTTACTAACAACTGCACCAGAAGAAATTACGGCTGGTATCGAAAGTTTGATGCAGCCTTTAAGGCGATTTAAAATACCAGTTACTGAAATCGCTTTGACATTGACATTATCTTTACGCTTTATTCCTTTAGTTTTAGAAGAAATTCAGAATTTAATTCGCTCGGTAATGACTAGAGCAATTAATTGGAAAAAATTAGGATTAAAAGGAGTAGTTAAAGTATGGATGATGGTTGCAGAGCGATTGCTGCAAAATTTACTTTTACGTGCCGATCAAATGGCTAATGGTATTATAGTAAGAGGTTTTATTGGCTCTAACAAACATCGAGTTCAATGGCATAATTTACGCTTGAAAAGCTATGATTGGTTAGCAATTTTTGTATTAGTTCTATTTTGGGGAATGCGCTTCACGATCGGAAATCAAGTTAAGTGATAAGAGTTAGGAGTTAGGAGTTAGGAGTTAGGAGTTAGGAGTTAGGAGTTATTAGTTAGGAGTTATTAGTTAGGAGTTAAGAGTTATGAGTTTAAGATTGTCGCTTTGTTTCCCGATTCCCAATCCCCAATGCCCAATCCCCAATTCCCAATCCCCAATTCTCTAATTAATGACAAATCATTTTCAGCCTTGGTATTGGCGAAGGCTTCCTTTAAAACAGCGTACTGGTAGTGATGTTTTTGCTTGCTTGTTTATTTCAAATCCTAATAATAGAATCGCTACTCTTTTAGAAAGTCCATTACCAAATAGTACGAATAATCCTCATTTAGCTCGCTATTCTATCTGTGCTGGCTCACCTCGGGTAGTTGATGGTGTTCCGCAAATGTGGACTCCTCAGCTAGGGGAAGTGTTGCCTTTTCTCAGACAGTTATTGCAAAAATCTGAAGAATTAGAAAAGTCAGCAGATTTAGAACCATTCTCTACTCTTCCATTTACCGGGGGTTGGTTGGGCTGGTTGGGTTATGATGTGGCTTGGGAAATAGAAAAGTTACCAAAACTGAAAACAGATACTTTGCCGTTTCCAGTCGCTTTTTGGTACGAGCCAGAATGTTTCGCTGTGTTGGATCGTTGGGAACAAGTTTTGTGGTTGGCTGCGAGCAATAAAAGCCAATTGGATGAATTTGAAGATAAACTTTCTCAACAAAATACAGATTTATCATCTACCACATCTGTAATTAGTAATGCAGTACCATCCTTAAAACTAATTACCTCTCAAGCTGATTATGAAGCGGCTGTTTTGCAAGCCAAGAAGTATATTCGAGCAGGAGATATTTTTCAAACGAATCTTTCTATCCGCTTTGAAACTCAAACAGATGCTTCTGGATGGGAAATTTATCAAGCTCTACAAAAAATAAATCCTTCTCCTTTTGCTAGCTATTTTAAAACTCCTTGGGGTGAAGTGGTTAGCTGTTCCCCAGAAAGATTGGTTCAAGTATACGAAAATCTTGCTCAAACTCGACCGATCGCCGGAACTAGAAAGCGCGGTAACACTGAAGAAGAAGATAGAAAGTTAGCGTCAGAATTACTTAGTAATAGTAAAGAGCGTGCAGAACATATCATGCTTGTGGATTTAGAGCGTAACGATTTGGGACGAGTTTGTGAATGGGGAAGTGTGAATGTAGATGAATTACTTACAGTTGAGCGTTACAGTCACGTCATGCATTTGGTGAGTAACGTTAAAGGAACTTTAGCGAATAATCAAAACAAAAGTATTACAGTAGATTTGATTAGTTCCATGTTTCCTGGTGGTACTATTACAGGCTGTCCAAAAGTTCGCTGCATGGAAATTATAGAAGAACTTGAACCTGTAAGGCGCAGTTTGTTCTATGGTTCCTGCGGCTATTTGGATAGAAGGGGTAATTTAGATTTGAATATTTTGATTCGTACTTTATTAGTAGCTCCTCAAGTCAATAAGTCTTTTAACCCTCTTGCTCAACCTACCATTACAACCTACGATCTGTTTAGCTCTACAAAAAAGTTTAATACTCAACCATCGAGCAACGTACATTATCCAAATCTTAATTCCGTTTGGGGACAAGTAGGAGCCGGAATTGTTGCAGACAGTAATCCTGAGAAAGAATGGTACGAATCTCTGCACAAAGCACAAGCACAAATAAAAGCACTGCAAAGATTTTAAAGGTGAAAGTGGCTATGCAGACCAATATTTCTAAAATTATTACGTAGTTTAAACCAATAAAAAACTAGCAGCATTGTTTAAAAGTTGACTTCAATGCTTTATATCCAATTATTTAATCGTGAGAAAATAGAATTAGTTTTATATGATATTTCAATGCTGCGGTAAAATAGTTTTTTACCTAAAAAAGTTGAATTACTAAAATAAGCTATTAATTGTTTTTTAGCAAAAGTTGTCATAATTTTAACGGTTTTTGTCTAAATTACACTTTTTGATGAGAAAAATGTAACAAACATTTAGGATTTAATTTTCTCATGCGTACATCCATTAGCTAATGTGCAAATAACTACCATTATTGCCCTGACTGCAT
>JBCCLY010000381.1:0-4765 GCA_039026655.1 Cyanobacteria bacterium P01_C01_bin.38
GCCAATTGCTTACTGTTTCAAAGGTAAGTTGAGCAACTTCAAGGATATCTTCATCATCATCAATAATTAGAATCTTTTTAGCACTCACTTATCAAAATCCTCCTTATCAGTTAAGCCAAACTGTTTGAGTAAATTAATGGCACGCCATTCAAATTCCTCTGGCGTTACTCGCGCTTTGGTTAGTAATAAAGTTTCTCCTAATTGTAGCCGTTTGTAGTCTATATCATTTAAGTCAAGGGCAGTATAGACGACTAAAGGCATATTGCACAAACGTTTGTGGTGACGCAGACTATCTACAACATCGAAACCATTAACTTCAGGGAGTGCTAAATCTAAAACCATTAAATCGGGTAGTAAGTGCAAACTCTGCTGTATGGCTTGTCTTCCGGTTATGGCATGATGTGTTTGAATACCGTGGCGCTCGAATATTGAAATTATTACCTGTGCCAAGTCAGTATCATCTTCTACTATTAAAACTTTGGTTGTTTGTTTTGCTGTAAGTTGATTTTCTAATTGATTTTCTAATTGATTTTCTAATTGGTTGTTTAATTTATTGTTTAGTTTATTATTTAATTTATTATTTAATTTATTTTTTAAAATATTATTATTAGTTGATTCCTGTAAACTATTAGAATCGGTAGTTTTAATAGCTGCGGGAATTAATTCTTTTTCCTGGAATAAAGGTATCTTAAAGTAAAAACTACTGCCTCGATCTTCAGTACTCTGCGCCCATATAGATCCAGAATGTTGTTGAATAATACTGCGGCAAATAGCAAGCCCCAAACCAGTGCCGCCTTTTTTGCGAGAGTCAGAAGTATCTACTTGCTGAAAGCGTCCAAAAATGGATTCTAGTTTATCTTCTGGAATACCTCGCCCTTCGTCGCGGATTTGGAAGAGAATATGGGGAGTTTGGTTTTTGTCTGCTTCTATTTGGGCAGTTAACCACACTGTAGAACCAGTTGATGAAAATTTGATAGCATTGCTGAGTAAATTGGTTAAAACTTGAATAATACGGTCGGAATCTGCACAGATACGAGCTGATACGGGATTTATTGATAAATTTATTTCTGCTTTTTGTGCCATATTTCGTATGACTTCTACAGCAGAATTTATCAAGCAGGCAGTATCGCAGATTTGTTTGTTCATTTGCACCTGCCGCGATTCGATGCGTTCGATATCGAGGATATCGTTAATTAAGCGAATTAGGCGATCGCTGTTATTAACGGCAATTTCTAACATCCGATGTGCTTGTTGGGGTTTTGCTTGCAGTATGCCAGCAGCCAGTAAACCCAGGGAGCCGCGAATTGAAGTCAGCGGAGTGCGTAATTCATGGCTAACTACCGAGATAAATTCATCTTTGAGACGCTGAATTTCTCGACGTTGGCTAATATCTTTCATGAAACCATAATGCCCGCTAAACTCTTGCTTAGAGTTATAGGCTTTCACCATCACCAGAATTTTGTCAAAAACCGAGCCGTCTTTGCGTAGCGCTCTAACTTCTATTTCTGCTTTTTCTGAAGCTAACATTTGTTTGTAGGCGAAAAAGGCTTTTTCTCGATCTTCTGGATGAACAGTTCGCTGCCATTGGATTCCTTTAATTTCCTCTGGCTGGTACCCTAGTAAATCGGCGTATGCAGGATTAACTTGAAGATAATTTCCCCAAGTATCCAACTTAGAAATACCTACCACCGCACTTTCTAATGCTTTATTTTGGTTGCGGAGTTTTTCTTCTGCTTGTTTGCGCTCGGTAATATCTTGGATTTGCGAGATGAAATACAGGGGTTGATTGTCAATATCCCATACTAAAGAAACGCTTAGCAATATCCAAACTATATTGCCTTGCTTATGAAAATAACGCTTCTCCATTTGGTAAGTGCTAATTTCACCTGCGAGCATTTGCCGCACGTAGTTTAGATCGATCTGCAAATCGTCGGGATGAGTAATTGCTTGAAAAGTAGTTTTAATTAATTCTTGCTCGGAATAACCAACAATTCCGCATAAAGCCTGATTAACTTGCAGCCAGCTGCCATCCGGTGCAACCAAAGCCATACCGATTGATGCATAATTAAAGGCTTTAGAAAAACTTTCTTCGCTTTCTCGCAAAGCAGATTCTACTTTTTTTCGTTCGGTGTTTTCACTAATTAATTCGCTATTTTTTGTTTCTAGTTCCTTCGCGTATGCTTGAGAACTTTGCATCAAATAAATTGCCCACTTTAACAGTACTGGGGTTATTAAACCACTGCTTATTATATTAGGGAGTGGAGAATATTCTCTTTTCAAAAATCCAGGCTGGGGATAAACGCGAACTCGCCAGGATATATTTCCAACATTAATTTCTATTTCCTGACTCCATTGATTTTCGATGCGACGATCGAAATTAATATTAGAGCTACGGTAGATTTTATTATTGCCCTCAAAAACTTCTATCGCAAATTCCTGCTTGATTTTCTCGTCAAAAATCGTATCAAGTAAAGATTGAGCGTGAAAAACACCTACTATAAATCCATCAAAATGATCGTGGTTATTAAATTGACTATTAGAGATTTGCTCTTTTAATTCTGAGGAAGAATTTGTTAAAAATAACGGTACATAAATCAGAAAACCTTGACCTTTGCAAGGTAAAGTAACAGTAGATGTTAATCGTGCATCTTGGCATTCTCGTGATTTTTGATAAACGCTACGGTGTTCTTCAAGTAATGAATTGAGCATTTCCAGCGTTTTCTTATCCGAATTAGGAACAGCCCAGCGGACACAATATTGATTATCTACCCACTCTAGTGCATGGTAGCCTGCATAATCCCTTACATAATTTGCCGCATCTGGTTTCCACTCTTCAAAAGGAGTTCCGCTCCGCACCTCCCACCGTTGCGCCATGCGAGTCAGCGCTAAAATACGAGTTTCAATATGCGCTGTGATTTCTTTACTAATATTTACTGCGGCTAATTCAATATGTTTTGTCGTATGGAAGCGCTGGTAAATTAACAGCCACTGCCAAAAACACAAAGTAATAATTACAATTGCAATAACTACAAATACTGGCACCATAAATTTTGCCGAGATTTTGTTTTAATTTTTTAATTAGGGAGATACAGCGGATTTCATCTTCATGAGGTACAGAACATATCGTGACAAGGGAGTAGGGAGTAGGGAGTAGGGAGTAGGGAGTAAAAGAATGTACCTCATTTAACTGCAAAGTGCTGTATTTGGCTTTAGCAATATCAAAAGCGACTTTAATTAATTTACTTAAAAAATATGACTTATGTTAAATCGGATACATATTAATGGTAGATATCTTGCTGTTATCAAAGAACAAAATATCATTAATTAAGTATCGTTACAATAGGCTTATATTTAATATATGTATAATTTTTTAGCTTTTCAACGCATTCGCTCTAAACGATTAAAGATACGAGTTACCAATTCCGAACCAATTATGGGTTTGCGAAGATAATCATCAGCACCGGCGGCAAAGACTCGTTGCATTGTTTCTACATCTGTATGAGCGGTAATAAAAAGTATTAATAAGCTGCTGGTTCTAGGGTCGTTTCGTACTATTTTGCAAAGCTCAATTCCGCTCAGTGAAGGCATTTCAACATCAATAATTAATATATTTGGATGTATGTCTTCTAAAGTTTTCCAGAATATTAAAGGATTATCTAAAGTCGCAACTTCAAAATCTTCTTGCCGTAAAAAATCTGCTAATACATCTAATACTTCGGAATCATCATCTATAATTAAAATTCGATTCTTAAGTTTGCTTTTAGTTTTTAGTAAATTATTAATAGTTTCTAATAATAAAGCAGTATTTGCAGGCTTTTGTAAAAAAGCTCGTCCTCCCAAACGTGCTATTCGTACCCGATAAGACAAATCATCTTTAATTGCTAAAACCAACACTGGTATAGTCGGAGCATGACAGTTCAATTCAGCAAGTAATTTTAGTCCCTCGAAATTATTATCATCGGTAATTTCAAGTATTACTGCATCGGGAGTTTGCTGTGAAATCAAATTTCTTGCTAATTCTGGATTTTTTGCAGCTTGACATCTCATTCCCGAATTAGTCACTGACTTGCATAATTCTTGTACTAAAACACCATCTCGTTCGATTACTAATATTAAAGGGCGTTTGTCAACTGAAGAAAAATTGGGGCTTTCATTAATCATTGCTAGCTGCAATTCTTGACGTAAAGTTATAACTAATTCCGACAGATACAGCTTTTGGTTTTGAACTAAAGACAGTCTAGATTCTAATAAATTCTCAATTTCGCCAGCTAAATAAGAACCATGTTTAAAACCAAACATTCCCAAGTTACCTTTGAGCTTATGAGCATTTTGGTATGCAGTTGAGAATAATTCATCATCAAATCTATCCTGAAGCAAAAATGCTGTTGCTTCTTCAATTGATATTAGTAGATGGTTTAACTTTTTTTTGCTTTTTGTCCAAACATTAGCAGTAATGCTTTGCAATTTCTGCTCTATGTCAGAGGTTTTGGAAATAGTCAGATTTTGTTTATCATTAACTATCTTTTTCGTTGCCTTATCTAACTTTTTTTCATCATTCTCTTTTGCATCTATCTGCTTTATTTCTTTTAAACGATAACCAATACCGTATATTGTTTGTATCGGATTTTCGACAACTCCTGCTTTCTTTAACTTCATCCGCAATCCTTTAATATGCGCTCTAACAGTATTATCTTCAGGAGTTTCCTCAAACGTCCAAAGTTGCTCGATAACTGCATCTAAACTGAATACGCGATGAGGATTGCGA
>JBCCLY010000382.1:0-4764 GCA_039026655.1 Cyanobacteria bacterium P01_C01_bin.38
AAGCTGAGTTAGCATTCTCTTAGCAGCATGAGCGGTTAGATGAGTTACTAAGTAGTCTCTAATAGCTATTGCATCATTTAATGACTGGGTAGGTAGTTTATTAATATGGTTCAGATATCTCCCTCTGAAGTCCTTCTGGTAGGTACTCGCAGCAACCTGAGACTTCTTATACTGACAATAGCTATCCCAGAGTTCCCCTAGTGACTTATTAGTACTACTAAAGTTATGGACTACTGTTAACTGAGGTAATGGTAGATAGTCATCTAAAGAGTTCCTTAATGTCCCCTTCGCAATATCCTCCTCTAGTTTCCATGCTATGACCTGAGCTTTCTTCAGGTTCTCAGGAGTATCCTGCATCCTAAGTGATAAGTATCTCTTGGTTTCCCCTAAACTTCTAGGTAGCCTTAGCCTTAACCTATCCCTAAAGCTTTCTACCCCTACTGTTCCCCTACTATTCCTATTAGCTTTCATGGATATCTTAGTGTTTTACTCTACCCAGATGATATTCAAATGATAGCCAATAGGGCAATAGCCATAACGAAACCCTTGAAGAGATATTTTTATCTGTCTAAAGAATGATTTACCCGAACTCGAAAGCAAAGGTAGTTTAATAGAAATACTGAATCTTGTACATAAAAAAAATTAAAACGCATGTTGCTGCCGCTACAAGTTATCTTAAGTCAGTGAACGGCGATCGCCAAGCAATTCATAGATTGAAAACTGCCTTTGTGGTTCGCCGTCCACTGTTCACTGTTCACTGTTAACTGTTAATTGTTAACTGTTAACCTTTGTTTAAAGTAATTGAAATATGACAGCATTAAGCCAAAGAGATTTATTGAGCATAGCAGATTTGAGTCAAGTGGAAGTTGAAGAACTTTTGCAAATGGCAACGAAGTTGAAATCACAACAGTTGAAGTTACGATGCAACAAAGTATTAGGACTTTTGTTTTCTAAAGCTTCTACTAGAACGCGAGTCAGTTTTACGGTGGCAATGTATCAATTAGGTGGACAGGTAATTGACCTAAATCCTAATGTTACTCAAGTTAGTCGCGGCGAACCAATTCAAGATACTGCAAGAGTTTTGGATAGATATCTTGATATTTTGGCAATTCGTACCTTTGAACAGAAAGAATTAAAAACTTTTGCAGATTACGCCCAAATTCCGGTAATTAATGCCTTAACAGATTTAGAACATCCCTGCCAAATATTGGCGGATTTGTTAACGATTCAAGAAGAATTTCAAACTTTAAAGGGTTTGACTTTAACTTATGTCGGCGACGGTAATAATGTCGCAAATTCTTTGATGTTGGGTTGCGCTTTAGTGGGAATAAACGTAAAAATCGCCACTCCCAACAGATACGAACCTGATTTAGATGTCGTCGAACAAGCACGGGCAATTTCTAACGGTAAAACTGAAATTGTTATTACTAAAGATCCCATTGAAGCAGCAAAGAATGCTAATATACTTTATACTGATGTATGGGCAAGTATGGGGCAAGAACAAGAAGCAGACGACAGAATGCCAATTTTCAAACCCTATCAAATAAATCAGGAATTGTTGAGTTTTGCTGACCCAAAAGCGATTGTTTTGCACTGTTTACCAGCGCATCGCGATGAGGAAATAACTAATGATGTTATTGAAGGCGAACATTCGCGAGTTTGGGATCAAGCAGAAAATCGACTTCACGCTCAAAAGGCTTTACTTGCCAGTATTTTGGAAGCCGAACCAGTTTAAATTTTGGATGCTGGGATTTTAACAACGAATGCGTTTGTTTTACAAAAAATTGAGGGTAAAGATGTTCTTTCTCTCAAATTTATGAACACAGATTTTGGATTTCTCCGCGATTCATAATCCAAAATCTTCCCGCTAACAACTCCCAATTCAAAATTTATGTGAGAATTTGCAATATAAAAGGCAAAAAACTTTGCCGTTATGAGGTTTTTTGTAGTACTAATGTTCTAGGGACATTTGTATTTTACTTCCCTATAAATCTATGGAAAAACTGACAGAAGCACAAAAAGAACTTTACGATTGGCTGACGGAATATATCCGAATGCGTCAGCATTCACCTTCAATTCGTCAGATGATGCAAGCGATGAATTTGAAATCGCCAGCACCTATTCAAAGTCGTTTAGAGCATTTACGCAATAAAGGATATATTGAATGGAGTGAAGGTAAAGCGCGGACTATTAGAGTTTTGCATCCCGATGAACCCGGCGTACCCATTTTAGGAACTATAGCTGCTGGTGGTTTAATCGAACCCTTTACCGACGCTGTAGAGCATTTGGACTTTAAAGAGATAAAATTACCATTCCAAACTTATGCTTTGCGCGTAACTGGCGACAGCATGATTGAGGATTCCATAGTTGATGGAGACATGGTATTTCTGCGTCCGGTACAGGAACCAGATATGCTTAAAGATGGTACGATTGTCGCCGCAATGGTAGACGGGCACGGTACGACATTAAAGCGATTTTACCGTACAAGCTCCGAACGAATTACCCTCGAACCTGCAAATTCTAAATATCAGCCGATTGAAGTTGATGCAGGGGAAGTACAGGTGCAAGGTTCCCTCGTTGCCGTTTGGCGTAATTATAACTGAAGTAGGGAATGGGGAGGAGTTAGGAGTTAGGAGTTAGGAGTTAGGAGTAGTAAGTAGCGAGTAGCAAGTAGCAAATTAATAATTTATTTTCTACCCCCTCTTCCCCCTCTTCCCCCTCTCCCCCCTCTCCCCCATCTGTTAATTTACAAATCACCGCCAGGGTAGCTGCCATTCTATGTATCTGACGCAAAAAAAATCTCATAAGACACCAATTACTTTTCGTCTAAAAATTCCTTATACAGGTTATGCGGGGGAAAAGAAAGGTACTTATCAAGCCAAACAGCGATCGCCGGGATGTCCGAAAATTCCGCCATCTCTGCAATTGCGAGACTACCAAAAGCAGGCTGTGAATAACTGGTTTGCGAATAATGGTAGGGGTACTTTAAAAATGGCTACTGGTAGCGGTAAGACAATTACAGCACTGGCAATTACTTGGGAATTATACAGTCAAATTAATTTGCAGGTATTGCTGGTGGTGTGTCCTTACCGCCATCTTGTTACACAATGGGCGCGGGAATGCGAAAAGTTTGGGTTAAAGCCGATTTTAGCTTTTGAAAATGTCCGTACTTGGCAAACGCAACTTTCGGAGCAGCTTTACAATGTGCGTTCTAATTCTCAAGCTTTTCTGACGGTGATTACTACTAATTCTACGTTGATAAGTGATGGTTTTCAATCTCAGCTAAAATACTTTCCTCAAAGAAGTTTGATTATTGGTGATGAAGCACATAATTTGGGTTCACCAAAGTTAGAAGAAAGTTTACCGCATAATATTGGCTTAAGGTTGGGATTGTCTGCCACACCGGAAAGGTATTTTGATGAGGTGGGAACTCAATCTGTATTTAATTATTTTGGTGCGGTTTTGCAACCTGAGTTTACTTTAAGAGATGCGATTACTCAAGGTGCTTTGGTACGCTATCTTTATTATCCAGTGTTAATAGAATTAACGGAATTGGAAAGTCTTGCTTATGCAAAGTTGACAAAGAAAATTGGGCGGGTTTTGCAGTATAAGCAGCGAGAAAGTGGCGATTTAATTAATATTGAAGACAGCGAAGATATCAAATCATTGTTAATTCAGCGTGCGAGATTGGTGAGTGCTGCTGAAAATAAATTAAATGCTTTGCGGCAATTAATGTTAAGTCGTCGCGAAACTACTCATACATTATTTTATTGCAGCGATGGTTCCCAAGAAGCGGAAGGGCGTGCTAATTTGCGTCAATTGAAGGAAGTAACTCGGATTTTAGGAGTAGATTTAGGTTATAGAGTTAGTACTTATACGGCGGAAACTTCTTTAGTAGAAAGAGAAACTTTAAGAAGTCAATTTGAAAGCGGTGAATTACAAGGTTTAGTTGCAATTCGCTGTTTGGATGAAGGAGTTGATATTCCTGCTATTAAAACTGCCGTGATTTTGGCTTCTTCGAGCAATCCCCGTCAATTTATCCAGCGCCGGGGGCGTGTCTTACGCCCTCATCCGGGGAAAGAGCGTGCAACTATTTTTGACATGATTGTATTGCCTCCTGATTTAGATAGAAACACTTTGGAAGTGGAGCGTAATTTGTTAAGAAAAGAATTGCGCCGCTTTGTTGAGTTTGCCGATTTAGCTGACAATGCTGGTGAAGCGAGGATGAAATTATTGAATTTACAAAAGCGGTATGGGTTGATGGATGTTTAACTGGGGAATGGGGCATGGGGCATGGGGCATGGGGAATAGAGATTGTTGCATTTCTGAAAATTTTTCAAATATACAATTTCTACTATAAGCTGATGTGCAGCTAAATTGAATAATGCAAAAATTTGAGCATATCGTAGTGCGAGCATCTTGCTCGCTAGTAATATACAAATTAAATGCGTAACAGCTTATTAAAGCGGTGCGTTAAGCGCGAAAGAAAATATATTGTTGTAATCGTACATTTCTTATCGCGCTATAACGCACCCTACAAATTCCGCGTTTTTCTTTGCTCAAAAAAAAAATCGAATAAAATTACCGTGATGTGGGATAATTAGATAATACAGAATAGATATTTTTATAATGGGAATATTGACATTTATTTATTAGCAGCAATATTCCCATTATGAGAAAATGTTTTATATGAATATAATATCACAAAAGCGCTTCCTAAATAAAATTTTTTTTCAGAGAAATAATAAAAAATAATTTAATTTA
>JBCCLY010000383.1:0-4738 GCA_039026655.1 Cyanobacteria bacterium P01_C01_bin.38
AGGAATACAAACAGCCCAAGACAATCAAGATAATTGTAGCAAGGCTTATATGATGCGCTCTTTAGCAAGGTTGGAATTGCATCAAGGAAACTTTAATTTGGCTGTAGATTGGGCAAATAAAGCTAAAGCAGGTTTTGACAGTTTGGGAATGGTTTCCGAAGCACAAGAAACTCAAGCTTTGTTGTTTGGGGAATAGAGGATTGGGAATTGGGCATTGGGGATTGGGCATGGGGCATGGAGAAATAAGTTAGGAGTTAGGAGTTAGGAGTTAGGAGTTAGGAGTTGGTAGTTGGTAATTGGTAGTTGGTAATTGGTAGTTGGTAGTTGGTAATTGTCTCCTCTACTTATTGATAAATCTAAATTTATAGTTATCCTGATAAATTAAGTGCGTGTAGTAAAGCACAATAATATTACACGGTGTTGAAGGAGTGAAAATTATGTCTATTTGGGGTGCGAAGCTAACTCGAAATCAAGTTAAGCATTTTTTCGGTTGCGCTATGCTCTGCTTAAGTTTGAGTGTGACGGTTGCTTGCTCGCAAGCTAATAAAAATTCATCTGAGAATGATTCTAAAGATTTAACGGTACAGTCTGCTAATCGCAAGAATGATAAAAACATAACAGCTATACCACAAAGAACACCAGGAGAAATTACGGTAAATCTACCAACTTTACCTTCCCCTATATCAACTGCTCAACCGCAAGCAACCCCAGGTGTTGTTCCTAATTCGGTTGCTAGGGTGCCGCAAAATCCTGTAAATCAATCTCCTGCTGAATCCGATAATTCTATTCCCAAAGCTTTAACCGAAAAGCTTTCTCCTCAAGCTACTGCTCCACAAAATATTCCTGAAACACAACCCCAAGTTGAAACTCGCACTCAACCAAGTTCCCCGAAACCTGTTGTACAAGCTTTGAGAAAAGCTGCTAAAAATCCTGGGAGAAGAATTGCGGCTGCTAGCAATACAAATGTTTACCGCAGTCGTCGGTTAGGTGTTAATTTCAAGTATCCCAAAGGTTTTGTGATTAAAGAACCCCAAGACACTTCTAATTCATCAAAAGTTTTAGAATTATGGAGTCTTAAAGATTATCAAGCAATTGAATCTGGAAAATTTAAAAATACATTCACGCCGGGAAATATGAGTATTTCCGTAGATAATAATCCTCAAGGTTTATCTTTAGTTCAATGGGTAACTAATAATGATGAACTCGGAGATATCATACTAGAAAGCTTCGATACACATATCGTTGCCGGACAAGAAGCAATGTCCTTTCGTACCGACGGTTTATATAATTTCCAAAACTTAGTATTACCTAGCAGCGATGGCAAAAAGGTAATTCTAATCAGTTATGCTCAAGGAGATAGAAGTTATCGGCAGGTATTTCAGCAAGTTGTTTCTACTTTACAAGTTAATTAAGAAATAATGGTAGTTGGTAGTTGGTAGTTGGTAGTTGGTAGTTGGTAATTGGTAGTTGGTAGTTGGTAGTTGGTAATTGGTAATTGATAATGGGGAGATAAGGAAGCAAAATGCTCCGACTACTAACAGTTTGATAATTTCTCCCAACTCCCAACTCCCAACTCCTAACTCCTAACTCCTAACTCTTAACTCCTAACTCCTAACTCCTAACTCCCAACTCCCAACTCCTAACTCCCAACTCCTAACTCCTAACTCCTAACTCCCAACTCCTAACTCCCAACTCCTAACTCCTAACTCCTAACTCTTTACAATATACGGTGAATTAATTTCTGTTGCTTTTCCGATGAGAACTAATACTTGATAAACCATTGCTGCTGTTTCGGCGCGGGTTGCGGCTCGATTTGGGTTGAGTTTTTCTATGTTGGGATAGTTGACGATAAGTTGATTTTGAGTGGCTGCTGATACTTGATTTCTAACGTCATTGGGAATTTGATTGCTGTCGCGATATATATTTAGGTCATTTTCTGTTTTAGTTGTTAATCCCAATCCGTTTGCTAAGGAAACAATTATCTGTATGCGGGGAATGTTTTGATTGGGAAGAAATTTGTTACCTGGATATGCACAGACTAATTGCCCTTGGTATGCCTGTTTAATTGCTTGATATGCCCAGAAGCTTTTTTTCACATCCTCGAATTTTATTGCTTCTTGCAAAGTCAGAGGATTAAAGGCTTTTACTAGTAATGCTGCATATTGCGATCGCGTTATTGTGGCATTTGGTCTGAAGGTTCGATTGGGAAATCCTTTAACTATGTCTAAGTTAATTAATTCTTGTATAAATTCATCTGCCCAATGTCCGCTAATATCTGTTAAATTACTTATCTTTATTTGCGGTTTCGGTTGCGATATTGTTTCTGTTTTTGTTTCTGTTTTTGTTTCTGTTTTTGTCTGTACTTCTTTTTCTAATTCTAATTGTGGTTGTGGCTCTGGCTCGGGATCTGCAAAAAACTGTATATTCCCATTTACATTAACTAGCTCGACTTGATTATCTATGGATATCAGTTTGTTGATGCTAGCGTTTTGGATATCGAATTGCCCGTTATCGCTAAAAACATTGTTTCCCGGATGTCTACTATTACCAATATCCGGTAAAGCATTTGCAACGACAGTTAAACCATCTTGAATATTGTTTTCACATACATTGTTTCGCAAAACTGGACGAGCATCACCAGAAACAACTATTCCAGAACGATTTTGATAGATTTTATTGTCTATAAGTTTGGGATTAGCATTATCAGAAATAGATATACCAAAACCTGTTTGAAAACAACTGTTGCCTTTAATTTCACCTTTGGAATTTCTGGTAACTGAAATACCATTTGCAGAATTTTGATTAAAGACATTATCTTTGATAACTGGATTCGCATTTCCAGTAACTAAAATTCCTTCACGCACAGAATCAGTGAAAGTGCAATTTGCAACGGTAGGTGAAGATGATTCGATCCAAACAGCAGTACCGCGACTGGCTGAATTTGTTACAGTTAATCCTTGAAGTTTAACGCCATTACCTAATACAAAAGTAACATTTTGAGAACCAAAAATACGGCTGAGGTGTCTGCCGCTACCGTTAATTACAATACCGCTTCCTTTGTTATCTTCATTACCTATAATTATGACTCCAAAGGGAACTATTAAAGGAAAGATTTCGCCGCTAGTAGCAGTGTAATTGTCTTCTACAAGCTGTATTTTCGTACCAGAAGCAGACTGTTTGAGGGCTTGAGTAATTGTTTTTAATGGTGCTTGTTGACTACCAAAATTACTATCATTGCCTTTAGTCGGATTTACATAAATTAATTTAAGCATATTATATTAATACTTTTTCACTTACGTTGAAATATTACCGCGAATAATCTCAGTATGCTGGTAGCGTTGATAGCATAATTTGAATAAAAAAAGACGCGGCTTTTCACGTCTGAATTTGATACTAATAAAAATCCCACGGGTAAAGATGCCTATCCGACAAAAATGTATTTGTTTATTGTTTTCCAATTTAAGTAGGTTGGTGTTAAAAATTGTAACTATGACGAGGGAGTAGGGAGTAGGAATTGGGCAGTAGAAATAAGGGTTTTAGTTTATTTTTGCCGACTTACTTATTCGTAATCAAATAATGTAGAAAGGCACAAATAAACCTTACATCTTGCACCAATTGCAGAAACCCGGTTTCTTGTGGGTTAGATAACGAGTTCATCGTGTTTTCACTTTGGAGAAACCGGGTTTCTTTTGGCTTATTGCGAATGGTGCAAGATGTCAAGTAAATTAGGCTAAAACCCTTACTCCCTACTCCCTAATTATTAATTAAACGAAAGTGTTGGGTTTCACTCCGTTCAACCCAACCTACGGCTCCCTACTCCCTACTCCCTACTCCCTACTCTCTACTCCCTAATTAATAATTAGACAAAAGAAAAATTAACCTGAAAAACACTATCGTTGTAATCGCGATCGCCACCGTTGGCTAAGTCTTCAAATCCGATGGTGTTATCTCCAAGAAGTCTTACGTGGTCAACACCGTCGCTGTTTGCACCGATGAAGGAGAAGTAAACTGATGGGTCATTTAAAGGATTACCATCTAATACGGTGTCTGGTGTACTATCAGCTATCAGGAATGGTGCATAAAGAAAACCGCCTTCGAGTGTTGTTGCTAAACCTTGGTTATTGCGGTTAAGACTTACACCTTTTTGGGCTGATTGACTCAAGCGGATTGCTGCTGCTGTGTAACCTGTATCTCCTGGGTTAAAAGATTCTCCGGATATTGGATCTATGACTGTTCCCTCTTTGTTTTCTACTCTATATAGTCCGAAAACATTGTTGTAGCTAGCTTCGGAATTAACGATAGGAAATTCGGTTTGTACTTCTCTTCCTGCTAATAGTCTTAAGTCAAATAGTTCTGCTTCTTTATCACCTTGGAAGTTAGCAATTGCTTGTTGTAAAGTTAAATTTTGCTGTTGAATTTCAAATGTCATTAATAAGTCGTTGAAGTCGCTATTTCCTAAGTTGGGGGTGTCTTCCCAAGCTAAGGTAAATTGTCCGTTGGTTTCGCTAACTTGTAGAGGTTTAATTCCTGCTGCATTGGCTTGAGGAATTGAAAAATAAACTTCACCGGGATTATTTCCTCCTTGAATTACTCCATCTGTAGTTCCATTAGCTACTAAATAAAATCCCAGACGCATTCCTCCAGAATATGGAAGTTGACGAGCTACTTCGGGATTATTGCCAGGTAAAGCGGAAAAAATAACTTTAGCCCGGTTGAGTGCGGCTTCTTGGTAGCCTGC
>JBCCLY010000384.1:0-4733 GCA_039026655.1 Cyanobacteria bacterium P01_C01_bin.38
CATCTTGCTCGCTAGATATACATAGCGAGCAAGATGCTCGCACTACCAAATTATATTTTTGCAAAATTGGGATGCTCCCCCAACTACTGATGAACCATATTTTATTATCATCAAGGAAGGCTTCTATAATTAACACAATGCCCAATGCCCAATGCCCAATGCCCTATTCCCAATATCTAATGCCCAATTCCCAAATCCAATAGTAATAAGATTATTTGAGAAACAAGATGCCGAGCAAATTGCACGATTATTTCATCAAACAGTACGTGAAGTAAATATTAGCAACTACTCAATCGCTCAAGTGAAAGCATGGGCACCAGATGATATTTATTTTAGAGATTGGGTAAGTGTTTGTTCGGAAAGATTTACTTACGTAGCGGATGACAATGGTACTATTGCGGGTTTTGGTGAATTAGAATCTAACGGACATATAGATTGTTTTTACTGTCACAAAAACTATCAGCGCATGGGTGTGGGTAGTAAAATCTATCATGCAATTGAAAGGAAAGCTAACGAATTAAAAATAAACCGTTTATATACTGAAGCGAGTATTACTGCTAAACCTTTTTTCCTACGTATGGGTTTTTCGATTGTGAAGAAACAACAAGTAGAGCGTAGAGGAGAAAGTTTTATCAATTATGCAATGGAAAAATTAATAGCTGCATAATCGAAAAAAAATTGCTAAAACATATGTAGCAGTTCTACATAATTTATGAAAGTTGATATCAGTCAAAATCTTACAAATTAAGTGAGAATTCCTAAAAACAGCATCTTATATAAAATGAACGTATTTAGCTAGGTAATCTACCATGCAATTACCTATAAAAATTGATGAATTAAAAGAAGCCTTTGCTAACCGCTATCAAAATAGCGAGTGCATTTATTACTTGGATACCACCACCGGAAAAATTATTATAGACAACGGCAGTGGAGATCCGATGCATGTTAACGGTGACTTTTTGTATTTAGACGGTTGCTCTATAGAAGAATTTCCCGATAAAAAAAGGTTTATTCGATTGCCATCGAACCAATACTGCAATGATTATTATGATATGCAGGCATTTTTCACGACAATCAAAAGTAAATGGCTTCGCAATAAATTAGAAAACAAAATCGACAGCTATCAAGCATTTAAACGATTTCAAGATATCTTAGAACGAGAAACACAAAAATATCAATGGTCAAACTTTAGAAGCAAACAGTTAGAAAAACGTGTTTTGCAATGGCTAGAGTCGCAGGAAATGGACATAGAGAGTTAGGAGTTAGGAGTTAGGAGTTGGGAGTTGGGAGTTAGGAGTTGGGGATTGGGGATTGGGGATTGGGGATTGATGAGCCACACCCTCTGGGTGAAAATTGATAATTGATAATTGATAACTGATTAAGGGTAAACTCCTGGTGTTTTGAGGATTTCTTGTTGGGATAAAGTTAAATCTGGGAAGTCTGATGGATTATAGTAATTTCTTAGCCATGCATAGGAGTGAGGAGAATATTTATAAAATAATGTTCTGCGTTCGTTTTTTCCTTGCCAGGGAAGGGTACCGTGACTCAAGGCTTCAGTAAATATAATTGCACTTCCGGCTTTTACGGTAACAGATTTGACGATATCCTTGGGAGACTCTAAATTAAGCCATTCTTGGGGACAAGACAAATTACTTTTATGGCTACCAGGAATACAAGCGAATCCTCCATCGCCGGGATATACGTTGTTTAATTCATAAGCAACTGCCAGCAAACCGTTGTAAATTCTGCCATTGCGGAATGAGTAATACTGGGTTGGATCGTAAGGAGTGCCGCCGCCGTGTAAATAGCAACCAATTGGCCCCAAACCTTCACGAATAATGTGAAGATAATCGTGATCCAAGCGAAATTTTCCTCCCAATAACTCAGATAAATAAGGAGTTATTCGGGGATTATCAATAAGACTTAAAAAAGGTTTCCCCCATGAAAGCAAACCATCAAACCTTAATTTAGAAGCTTCCGGTTGATTTTTGATTGCAACTTGCTCATCTACCAATTTTCTCAAAGCCAAAATTTCCTCGTTGCTAAGAACATTTTCAACAACTAAGAAACCTTGTAAATCAAATAAATAGCGTTTGGATTCGGGAATGGGGGATGGGGGATTGGGCATGGGGAATTGGTAGTTGGTAGTTGGTAGTTGGTAGAGAGGGGGGAGAGGGGGGAGAGGGGGTAGAGGGGGTAGAGGGGGAAGGTTTTTTTCTAGGGAGCGAGACGCTCCCACTACATTTTTAATGAAAGGAATTTTTAACTCCTAACTCCTAACCATGCCCCATGCCCTATCCCCCATGCCCTATCCCCCCATGCCCCATACTTAACGCCTCACTCTTCATTGATAATTGTTCATTGATAATTGATAACTGTTCCAAAGCGCGATCGCGATATTTTCCGTATCTTTCGCGTTTGTTTTTTATTTTTACTCCTAAGTCGGGCAATATACCGAAGTTGGGGGGCATTGGTTGGAAGTGTTTGGGGGAAGCTGAACTGATAAAGTCAAACAAAGCTCCCATCATGGTTGTGTTGGGCATGGTTAATGGTTGTTTTCCTAATGCGATTCTGGCGGCGTTGGTTCCTGCTAGCCAACCTCCGGCGGATGCGGCGGTGTATCCTTCTGTACCTATAATTTGTCCGGCTGCTAGTAAATTTGGACGAGATTTAAATTGCAGGGTGGGAATCATTAGTTGGGGTGCGTTAATAAAGGTGTTGCGGTGCATTACTCCCAATCGCACGAATTCGGCGTTTTCTAAACCAGGAATCATTTGGAATATCCGCTTTTGTTCTCCCCAGCGCAAGTTTGTTTGGAAGCCAACCATATTCCACAGTTTTCCGGCTTTGTCTTCTTGACGTAGCTGAATAACTGCATAAGGGCGTTCTTTTTTTAATTCTTCTCCTTCTGGAATTTCTTGGGGAGGAGCATCCGAACCCCATCCCGCATTTGAAGGAGGAGTCAAACCCACAGGCTTGAGTGGCCCATAACGCATTGTATCTTCACCGCGTCTTGCTTGTTCTTCGATGGGTAAACAAGCTTCAAAAAATTTGGCGTTTTCCCGTTCAAAGCCTTTTAATTCAACTTGTTCTGCATCGCGCAATTCCGACCAAAATTTTAGATATTGCTCTTTATTCATCGGGCAGTTAAGGTAAGCTGCTTCACCTTTGTCGTAACGCGATGCCATGAAAGCAACATCATGATTGATTGATTCTCCCACAACTATGGGACTGGCAGCATCAAAAAAGCTGAGATATTCCATCCCGGTGAAACGACGCAAATCTTCTGCTAAATCGGGACTTGTTAACGGCCCAGTTGCTAAAACTACAATACCTTCAGGGATTTCTCGTAACTCTTCCCGGCGAAAATCTATTAAAGGATGATTGGCGAGAGTTTCGGTTAAATCTTGGCTAAATACACCTCTGTCAACTGCTAAAGCTCCACCAGCAGGAACCTTGTGTTCGTCAGCTTTGGAAATAACAATCGAATTTAAACGACGCAACTCTTCATGAAGCAAACCAGCAGCTCTATCACTAGCCATTGCTCCGAAAGAATTACTACATACCAACTCTGCTAAATGTTCAGTATGATGCGCTCCGCCAAAACGTAAGGGACGCATTTCATAAAAAATCACAGGAATTCCAGCTTGAGCAATTTGCCAAGCTGCTTCAGTTCCCGCTAATCCACCACCAATTACTGTTATAGGATTCATGTTTTAGATTTTAAATAGGGTATTGGGCATTGGGCATTGGGCATTGGGCATGGGGCATTGGGCATTGGGCATGGGGGATTGGTAATGGGTAGTAGGTAGTAGGTAATGGGTAATTGGAGATTTCTTAATTCATAACTCCTAACTCCTAACTCCAAACTCCAAACTCCTAACTCCTAACTCCAAACTCCTAACTCCTAACTCCTAACTCTTAACTCCTAACTCCTAACTCCATCTCTTCCCATTCGTAAAAATAATTTTCTGGATGTAGTTACTACTTATATTTGATGATAGCCGTGTGGTAACTTTATTGTGACTTTAAATAGAAGCAATTTCTTGTCAATTGTTAGTTCGGGGTGTATGTTGACTATGGAAACCTTGCAGATAAATCGCTTCGTAGAAACTATTCACGCTGAGCTACTTCCTAAACTTCAAATAGAAAGCGTCGATCCTCACGATCCGGTAAAAGTTCGTCATATACCTCCTCCTTGGATTCTGCTTGGTACGGGAAATTATGCTGCGGTATTTCATCATCCAGATTTTCAAGATTTAGTAGTGAAAATTTACGCACCGGGAAGACCTGGTTTCTCAGAAGAAGTAGAAGTTTATAATCGTTTGGGTAAACATCCGGCTTTCTCTGAATTATTTTACGCTGAAGATGGTTTTTTAGTTTTGAAACGGCTGTATGGAGTTACCATATGGGATTGCGTTCAACTTGGTATCCGCGTTCCCAAACGAGTTATAAAAGATATTGATAAAGCTTTAGATTATGCAAGAAGTCGCGGACTTTTTCCTCACGATATTCATGCACGTAATGCGATGATGTATAAAGGTAGGGGATTAGTTGTAGATATTTCAGATTTTTTGGATGAAGAATACTGTTCTAAATGGGACAATGTTAAGAAGGCATATTATTGGATATATCTTCCTTTTATTTATCCGTTTAAGTTAAGGGTGCCGCTTTCTTTATTGAATTTTGTTCGTAAGGGTTATCGGTTTATTTCTGGTTTGAAAAATAAGGTA
>JBCCLY010000385.1:0-4719 GCA_039026655.1 Cyanobacteria bacterium P01_C01_bin.38
ACTTCAGTAGGTTCTAAAGCAATTACTTTAAAACAGGCTTTAATTATTGCTGGAATATTAGAATTTACTGGTGCTGTTTTATTCGGGCATGAAGTATCCCAAACTTTAGCAACAAATGTCAGCAACCCAGCTTTATTTGCCAATGCACCCGAAATTTTTGCAACTGGAATGTTTTCTGTTTTATTAGCCAGTGCTTTATGGCTGCAAATAGCTACAGCAAAGGGTTTGCCGGTTTCATCTTCTCATGCAACTGTTGGGGCGATCGCCGGGTTTAGTATTGTGGCTGCGGGGTTTAATTCGATTGAGTGGTCATCGATTGGAATGATTACTTTGGGATGGGTAATTACACCAGTTATCAGCGGCTGTATAGCGGCTTTATTTTACAGTCAAATCAAGCGATGGATTTTAGATCAACCTTACTCATTACAACAGCTAAACGAATGGATTCCCTGGTTAAGCGCTTTGTTATTAGGAGTATTCGGGATAATTGTGTTACCAAAAGTAACTCAACCTTTAGCAAATTATTTAATCGAAGAAATTGGTTTGCAAATACCTTCTCACGATGTTCCGCTGTTTATCGGCACATTCGCAGCTGTAGGGCTGACGGTTTATAGCTGGCGAGAAGCGGGGAGAGGGGGAGAGGGGGGAGAGGGGTTAGAGGGGGTAGAAACTAATCCCCAATTACCAACTACCAACTACCAACTACCAACTACCAATCCCCAATCCCCAATCCCCAATCCCCAATTCCCAAATCCAGTTGAGCGTATATTTGGTAGATTTCAATTATTGAGCGCTTGTTTTGTGGCGTTTGCTCACGGCTCTAATGATGTGGGAAATGCTATTGCTCCTTTGGCTGCGATTACTTACATCAATAACACTGGGAAGGTTCCTATTTACGATTTGGATATTCCGGTTTGGATTCTGGTTATTGGTGGTGGTGGTATTGTTGTTGGTTTGGCGGTTTTGGGTAAAAAAGTTATTACAACTATCGGTGAAAGTATTATTACTTTGCAGCCAAGTAGTGGTTTTTGTGCGGAGCTTGCAACTGCTACTACGGTAATTCTTGCGTCGCGTTTGGGTTTACCTGTTTCTACTTCTCACGCGCTTGTTGGTGGTGTGGTTGGGATTGGAATTATTCAAGATATTAAATCTGTACAGTTCAAAACTTTACAGGGAATTGCTGCTGCTTGGATTGTGACGCTTCCGGTAAGTGCAATTTTGAGTGCGGTTATTTTTAGTTTGGTGCGTTTGGTTTTGGGATAATTAGATTTTGGATTGTATGCCAACAAATTGATTTGTAGAGACGCGATATATCGCGTCTCTACATTTAGGGGAATAACGAAAAATTAATGTACAATATCTTTATAAATTGCTTTTACCAACAGGGCGCTGACCATCTATATTCAACATATGATCAATCTCTAAATTGCTTTCATCGATGGGACGTTCGCCATCTACACTAATGGTTTCATTCTCTTCAAAATTGCTTTTGGCAATTGGGCGATCGCCATCTATATTAATAGTCTCTTCTACTTCAAATTTGCTTTTAGCAACGGGGCGTTTGCCGTCTTCATTAAAAGTATGGTCAATTTCTAAGTTGCTTTCATCAATGGGACGTTTACCATCTACATGAATAAATCCATCTTTATCATCGCTTTTAGTAATTAAAGCTTGATTTTCTACGTTGAAGGTTTCTTCAATATCAAGATTGCTTTTAGCGACGGGGCGTTTGCCATCTTCATTAAAAGTATGGTCGATTTCTAAGTCGCTTTCATCAATGGGGCGTTTACCATCTACATCAAGAAATTCACCTTCTTGCTCGTCGCTTTTAGCAACTGGAAGATGATATTCTACGTTATAGATTTCTTCAATATCAAGATTGCTTTTAGCAACGGGGCGTTTGCCGTCTTCATTAAAAGTATGGTCGATTTCAAAATCTTTTGAGTCAACCGGACGGTTATTTTCTTGAGAATCTGTTTTTTTATTCACGATACATCCTAAAGTTTGCAATTATTTTTTTAATCGTATGATGTAGGGTTAGCTAATTACTTGTATCTTTAGGATTAATATTTTTTGTTTATAGGGCTAATTTACTTGTTGTTTGAAGTTAAGTAGGTAGGCAGAAATAAACAGCACTATGTTACAGAATGTTTTTTGGCATCAAAGCCTTATTCCTACTCCCTATTCCTAATTACAATTTTCAACGCCAACCTACTTAGTTGAAACGATTGCGCCGTTTTATTTGAAACCACATGATGATTCCGGTGACAGCAAGTAACAGCAGGCTAAAGGTGTTAAAAAACGGGTAAATCATTTCTAGATTGATATTTTATAATATTGATTTTGAAATAAATTCTCGCAATTCAATCCGGTTAGCCCAAAATGAATGATAAAAAACCCTTCTAGAGCGCAGAGAGCGCAGAGGAAGAGGGAAAGAGAGATCTGAAATTCATTTTTTCTATTTCTTAAATTCAATGAAAAATACTACAACCGCACAAAAAGTCCAACTATACCGAATGTCTACTCCGGAGCATGAATGCCCTTGGGGATTAAAAGCAGTTAATTTACTTAAAGAAAAAGGAATTGATTTTGAAGATAATAAACTCACATCTCGCCAACAAATAGATGCTTTCAAAGCCAAACATAAAGTTGAAACTACACCGCAAATTTTCTTTGACGATGAAAGAATTGGTGGCTATACCGAGCTTGCACAAAAGCTAGATGTTGAAGCTGAAGGTGCCGAATATTCCTATACTCCGGTTATTGCGATATTTTCGACGGCAGGATTGATGGCTTTAGCAACTACTGCCGGAATCACCGGGTTTATGGGTTATTCTCTGTGGTTGCTGGCTTCTTTAAAATTGATGGATATCGAATCCTTTGCTGAAAGTTTCCAGAAATACGATTTGATAACCAAGAAAATTAAACCTTATGCCAAAATATATCCCTTTGCAGAATTAGCGATTGCTCTCGGTTTTCTTTCGGGAATTGCACCTTTAGCAACGGGAATAACTTCTTTATTTATTGGTGTTACCGGTGGTATTTCGGTATTCAAAGCGGTATATATCGATAAATTGGCGCTAAATTGCGCTTGTGTCGGGGGAAATTCTAAAGCACCTTTAGGAATTATTAGCTTTGCAGAAAACGCAATTATGGCAATTATGGGAGCAATGCTGATTTACTCTGCTGCAACGGGAGAAGTTGAAACGGCGAAGATAAAGCAAGTTGACTCACATCTTGCACCTGTATCAGAAACCCGGTTTCTTGTCTGTCAAATAACGAGATAATAGTGTTTTCACGAACAGAAACCGGGTTTCTTTGGGCGGCGTTGCGATGGTGCAAGATATCAATAAAGGGAAGTCAGGTTGTGCTTATGGAAAAGTAGTTGTAGAGAGATGGGGAGGCGAGGAGACATTATAAAATGCAACTCCTTTCTCTTTCTATATTTTTTAAAGACTATGCTCGAAGGCTTTTTTTATCGGGAGCATCCCAATTTTGCACAATCAAGATTTTGGTTGTCATTGCGAACGAAGTGAAGCAATGACAGATAATATTTTTACACATTTGGGATGCTCCCTTTTTATTTGCTTGTTTTTTAAGATTTAGCAGCACGTTATGATAATAAAATTACATTAACAACTTTTCTTAAACTAGCACGTAGAACTAATATTGTTACCGACAATTTAAATTATTTGTTAGATAGACTACAAATTGACATTAAATAAACGCCAATTGAATTAGATGGCAAGCATTTTACTTCACTTAAATAATGAACCAAAATCTGAGAAAATGATAGTTTACGGCAAAATTTATTGCTGCAAATTTCATTCTTAATACCTTACTACCCATGTCTAACACCCAATTTCCAGCAATGACTAGTATCAAAGGTAAAACAGTAGTTTTAACAGGTGCTTCGCGGGGAGTAGGAGCATTCATTGCTCGCGAGCTTGCAAGGAAACAAGCAACGGTAATATGTGTTTCTCGTTCCCAAGAAGGTTTGGAAAGAATATGCGCTGAAATTGATGATTTGGGTGGAAGGGGGATAGGTATTGTATTTGATATTAGTAAAATTGAAAAAATGCCGGAACTAATGTATGAAATTAAACAGCTTACAGGTTCATTTCATGTTGATATTTTAATTAATAATGCCGGTATAGAAATATATCGCGCTTTTAAAAATTACTCTCTTAAAGATATTCAATTAGTTTTATCGGTGAATTTAATTGCAGCAATTGAATTGACACGTTTGATACTACCAGGAATGCAAAAAAAAGGCAGCGGACATATTGTTAATATCGCTTCTTTAGCTGGTAAAAAAGGTCATCCTTATGACAGCATTTATTCAGCTAGTAAAGCCGGTTTACTAATGTGGGCTGATGCTCTCAGACAAGAATTAGCGCATACCCATATAGAAGTTACAAATATTTGTCCGGGACATATTTCTCAGCAGGGATTGCTTGCCGATAACGGCGTGTCAGCATCTTCTATGGCAGGAATTTCAACTCCAGAAAATGTGGCGATCGCAGTTCGTTATGCAATTGAAAATAATGGGATTGAAGTAATTGTTAACGACGGTTTTTTCATGAGAAATTTAACCAAGCTGAAGTTTGCTATCGGACAGTTTTTCCCTAAATTTGGCGAAACTCAACACGTTAATTTGGATGCAAGTAGATTGAATCAAAGGCGGATAGAAGCAGAAAAAACAAGCAGTGGGAAAAG